>NZ_PSQF01000090.1:0-10669 GCF_003324125.1 Subdoligranulum sp. APC924/74
GCGAGGGGCTTTTGCCCCCGAAGCACGATGCGGGTACCGCAACCCGACATTATCGAGCATTTTGGCAACGCAGATGCCGTGCCGCAGCTGCCGGAGCGGTGCTTAAGCCGCAAGGCGGGAATTGTGCGGCGTTGCCAGAAGATAAAACAAAAAACAGGAAGGAAACACCTTGAGTTTGAACCATACAAAACAAAAAAGCTGGCCCCAGCGCCTGCTGGCTTTGCTGGCGGCGGTGGTGCTGTGTGCCGCGCTGCCTGCCGCCGCGCTGGCAGAGGAAAATACGGCCAGCATCCAGACGCAGGTGAGCGAAACGGATGAGGATATCCCCTGGGCGGATCCGCCGCAGAGCACCCCCGAAACCGGCCGGCCTGACCCTGCCGTGCCAACTCCGCCGCCGCAGGATCCCGCCACCCCGGAAACCGCCCAGACCGGCGAGCATCTGGAAGGCTACAGCCTGAGCCTGGGGGAGACAGTCACAATTTATTTTTACGTTACCCTGCTGGAAGATACCCCGCAGGATGCCGCCATGCAGTTTACCCTGCCGGATTCCACCGTAACACAGGTGGCAGTGGCAGATGCAAAGCAGGTGGAAGTAAACGGCAAAAGCTGCACCGCTTTCCCTTGCCAGGTGGCCGCCAAACAGCTGACGGATGATATTGAAGCCCGGATGGTGGTAAACGGTAAATATGGCCCGGTTTATACTTACACCGTAAAGGATTACCTGAACTACCTGCTGGAACACGATTATCCCCAACAGGCAAAGAAGCTGGCCGGCACCCTGCTGGTGTATGGCGGCAAAGCGCAGCTGTACTTTGGCTACCGGACCGATGCGTTAGCCGGCACTGCGGAGCCAAACTCCACGGCCAACTGGGGCAGCTACCAGTTTGAAAGCAGCGGCACCCAGACCGATGATTATTACGGTAGCAGCCTGCTGCTGGAGCCCGTTATCCAGATCCGCCACTATTTTATGGTGCCGGACGGCGCGGAATGCACTTTTACTTTTGCCTGGAACGCGGGTGAGCCCGAAACCGAATTGCAGCCCGTGGATACCAACACCCGCTTTGACGGCAAAAAGGTATATTATGTCGTTACACCGGCCATTGCGTTCCGCCGCGCGGATGCCATGCCGGTGGTTGCCATGCGGCAAAATGGGGCGGACCTGTGCATCCTGCGCTATGGGGTGTTCAGCTATGGCGATATGGTCCGCGCGCTGGCAGCGGTGGATGAAAGCCAGCTGCCGCTGCTGAACCTGCTCCGCGCGCTGGATGACCTGACCACCGCCGCACAGCGTTACAGCGTGGCAGGCTGATGCCGCAACGCCCCCAAATATAAAAAGGAAAACAGCAATGAAGAAAAAAATAATCCTGGCCGTTGTGGTGGCTGCCGTGGTGCTTGCCGTTGCCTTTGCACTGCACCGGCCGCAGGCAGGTACCCAGCCAACCCCGGAGCCGACCCGGCAGGCGGAAACGAATGATGCCGTCCCGGCAGAGCCCACGCCGCATCCCGCCGCGACGCCTGAACCGCAGCCCACGGCAACTACTGTCCCGCAGCAGACAACTGCCCCCAAGCCGACCCAGAAGCCCGCAACGAAAAAAACACCGGTGCTGAACGCCGCCGGTCAGCCCACCGCCAGTGCCGCGCCCGCAGAAAATGGTGACGGCAAACCGGCGGACAACACGAAGGAACCGACAGAAACCCCGCCCCCCAGCGCAACCCAAACCCCGCCTGTGGACGAGGAAAACATTGAATTGCCGTTTGTTCCGGCAGAATCATGAAGAGCGGCGGTAAGGACGATGCAAATGGAAACGTATATGCTGAATCTGTAAAACGGCGGAATGATTTTCCATGGTATAAAAACTCAGGCTGCCCCCAACAGGGAACAGCCTGAGCTTTTTGATACAGGATTATAATTTTACAACACTTTTGCCCCGTTGGCCGTCAGTTTAAAGGTGGCGCCCAGCAGGTCAGCGGCGCCGCGGCACATCAGCATGCGGTTCAGGAAAATTTCGAAATATTCGTACATCGAGCAGATGTCCGTGTCGATCTGCAGATTCAGCGAGATGACCTTTTTGTCGGTGTTGATCTTTAATGTCTGGTCCGTTACGGCGTAGTTGACCCGGTCGTGGATGTCAAAGCTGGCTTTGGGCTTTTCCCGCACGCGGCTGCGGCGCACATCAGTTTTGTCGCCAATAATCAGCGCAGCCGAAATGGGGTCCACCGCGCCGCCGGTGGATTCGTCATGGTTGGAAATGGCCGAAACAATGGTAATGCGGTCCGCAACGCTCAAATCATACTGCTTCAAAATCTCGTTGGCCAGCAGGCCGCCGTATTCCGCGTGGTGGGTGCGGTTGATGGCGTTGCCGATATCGTGCATGTACCCGGCAATTTTAGCAAGCTCAATATCATGGGCGCTGTAGTCAAACTTTTTCAGGATGTGCGCAGCGGTTTCCGCCACATGGATGCAGTGCGCCTGCGAATGGTCGGTAAAGCCCAAAAGTCCCAAATTCTGGTTGCCCTTTTTCAGCAGCTCGTTTACTTCGGCATTGTGTTTGATGTCATGGTAGGTCATGGTGATCCACACTTTCCTGTTGGTTCTTAGGCAATACCGCACAATTCTAAGTGCCGCAGCCGCCGGAGCGGTGCTTAAGCCGTCAGGCGGGAATTGTGCGGTGTTGCCCTTAATTTCAGTATAGGCCATTTGGCTGCGGGCTGCAACCATACCGATGTAAAGTTACGGTGAATCTTTTGCAAAGTGCGGGCTTACCCTAGGGTGTCAGATACACCTTAGTTTTTTCAGCGTGCCGTCCGGCAGCAGGGCAACGGTATCGCCCTCCTGGATGTTCTGGGCAGTCAGGGCTTCATCGGGGTAGGGAAGCACCCGCTGGGTACCGGCGGCATCGGCCAGCAGAACATCACACAGCACCGGCTGCCCGGCAGGCAGCTCCTCACAGCCATACAGCTGTTCATCAATGCGCAGAACGCGGCAGGTCATAATACAATACACTCCTTTGCCTACAGGGGCGGTCATCCGTTACACTTTAAGGCAATACCGCATAATTCTAAGTGCCGATACGGCGAGCGAGGCACGGCAGCTGCCGGAGCGGTGCTTAAGCCGCAAGGCGGGAATTGTGCGGTGTTGCCTTAAGGATACCGCTCCCGCACACGCCTGTCAAACCCCGCTTGCAATTTGGACGGGGGTATGGGATAATGGCTTACAGCAAAGGGCCATGCCGTTTGCGCTCGGCCGGATTGACCGGCGGAACGGGGCACAGGAACGCCCCCGATTTTTCCCCGAAAGGTGGATGTTTTTTATGTTGATACGCACCGCAGTCCCCGCCGATGCCGCCGCGCTGGCGGAGGTGGAGGCCCTCTGCTTCCCCGCAGCGGAAGCCGCGCCGGAACAGCAGTTCAGGGACCGTCTGCAGGCTTATGCCGGACACTTTTGGCTGATGTTTGACGGTGAAACGCTGATTTCTTTTGTGGACGGCATGGTGACAGACCAGCCCGATCTGACCGATGATCTATACGAAAATGCCGCTCTGCACAGCGAAACCGGCGCATGGCAGATGATTTTTGGCGTGGTGACCCGGCCAGAGTACCGCAAACACGGTCTGGCAGCCCAGCTGCTGAACCGCGCCATTGCCGATGCCCGCCAGCAGGGCCGCAAGGGTCTGGTACTGACCTGTAAGGACAAACTAGTACACTATTACGCCAAATTTGGCTTTGTGAACGAGGGTGTTTCCCAATCCACCCACGGCAATGTGGCGTGGAACCAGATGCGGCTGACATTTTAACAGGGATATAGAATGAAGCAAGCCCCCGGCAGGCAGCGGAGCACTGTTCATACGCTGTAAACTTGCCGGGGGCTTGTTTATTCTTTGCATTATGCTGTCATGCAAAGAGATTCATCAAAGGATCGACATGAACCACTCAACATGAACCACTCAACGGTTTTGGGGTCATAGTGGGAGAAGAAACGGCTTTCGCTCTGGTCCGGTGCCTCAATCGGTGTGGCAATAATCATGGAGATACTGCCCCACCGCCAATGCCGGCAAGGCCAGGGTCCCAGCCAACACCAGAAGAATCCGGCGGCTGTGACCGGCCTGCTGAAACGGCGCTCAATCCACAACCGGAACATCCAGCCCGAACTCCTGCGGGCGGAACCGCGGGCAGACATTTTCGGCGGTGCAGATGACCGAAGCCGCCAGCCGGCTGCCAATGCCGCAGGCTTCCGCCATCGTTTTGCCATAAGCGCGGCCAATGACCGTACCGGCAAAGAACGCATCGCCTGCGCCGGTGGTATCGATCACGTTTACCTTTTTGGCGGGTACAATGCCACTTTCGCCATCCGCGCAGGCGTACACCGCGCCTTTGTCCCCCATGGTAACAACCATGCAGGGGATGCGGGCGCTGCCTACATTAGCGGCCAGCGTGCGGCACATTTCCTCCGGCCCCATATGGTCGTATTCGTCAGAAAAGAGGATCCCCGCTTCCTGCTGGTTGCAGACAAAACAGTCGATTTGCTGCAAAAAGTCACGCCGCTCCATGGCAATGCTCATGTTGGAAACCGCGGCATATACCTTTTTGTGGTATTTCTGTGCAAAATACAAGACCTGCTTTACAGTGTCTTTTTCCAGATCAAGTTCAATGGCAATGCCATCGCAGTCCTTAAAAATTTCATCGCCTTTTTCGGCCAGCAGGTCGGTCAGGGGATTGGTGTCCGGCCGCTTGGAGATGGCGGCCACCACATCGCCCTCATTATTGAACACAGCCAGCCAGGTGCCCATGCCGTCCGGCACGCGCTGGATATAGCGGGTGTTCACCTTGTGGCGCGCCAGTTTATCAATAACATCCTGCCCTGTGCCAGTGTCATCCACCAGGCTTACAAAGGTGGGGCGCAGCTCCACGTTGGCGATATCCTCCGCCACATTGCGGCACACACCGCCGTGTACCTGTTCTACCCGCCCGGCGTTGCGCCCGCCCGGAATATAGGTGGCAAGGGGGTACCCCTTGATATCAACAAAAACTGCGCCGATGACAACGATCCCCATGCAAAACGCCCTTCCTTACCCAGGGTGCAGCGGAAAACAAGGAAACCGACTGAATGTTCGTCTTTTCAGCTGCACCGTATAACTGTAAACTTATGATGAACAGTTTACATGATTGGGGCCGAAAAAGCAAGGTTGGCGGCGATTTTTGCCGCTTTTGCGGCAAACTGTACCGCACGGACGGAATCTTTATCTCCTCTTTACAATGATTTTCCGCGGTGCTATAATAACAGCGGAAAACCGACCGACCGGTCGGTCAAGCACGCTAAAAAAGCTCCGTTTCCCCCTAAAAAGGGGCGCCACACGGCGGCTGCGCTGCGCTTCGGCGCTCCTTCCTTTTGGGGCAGCCTGAACCCGGCCGGTCGGTCACATCCGCCAACATAGGCCCGCCCAACGTGCGGGCAAAGGGAACAAACAAATGCCAAAATACAGTGTTAAAAAGCCATTTACCGTACTTGTGGCGGTCATATTGGTGGTGGTGCTGGGCTTTGTAAGCCTGACCGGCATGCAGACAGACCTGCTGCCCAATATGAACCTGCCCTACCTGCTGGTCATTACCACCTACCCCGGCGCCAGCCCGGAACAGGTGGAAAGCGATGTGACCCAGCCGCTGGAAAACAGCCTTTCCACCCTGAATGGTGTAAAGAACGTGACCAGCCAGAGTAACGAAAACTACAGCCTTGTCATTCTGGAATACCAGGACGACACCGACATGGACAGCGCCATGGTCAAGGCCAGCACCGCCGTGAACCAGCTTTCGGACAGTCTGCCCGATATGGCCAGCACCCCCACGCTGATGGAGATGAGCCCCGATATGATGGCCACCCAGTATGTTGCGGTGGACTATGAGGGGATGGACATCTACGAGCTTTCCGACTATGTGGAGGATACGATCGTACCCCAGCTGGAGCGCGTGGACGGCGTGGCCAGCGTTTCCACCACCGGCCTTGTCAAAAAATCAGTGCAGATCACGCTGGACCAGGACAAAATTGACGAGGTGAATGACAAACTGCTGGTCAAGGTGAGCGACCGCCTGGCCGAAGCCAAAAAGCAGCTGGACGAAAACGAGGCCAAAATCAAGGACGGCCTGGCGGAGCTGGACAGTGCCCAGAGCCAGCTGGATTCCGGCAAAGCCCAGCTGAATACCCAAAAGCAGAGCCTGACCCAGCAGCTGCGGGATGCCATCGACCAGCTGAACGAGGAGATCCCCAAGCTGGAAGAGCAGATTGCGGGGCTGAAAACCCAGCTGGACACCGCCCAGAGCAAGCTGAACCAGCTGAAAGTGGACCCCAGCAGCCTGCCGGAAGTGACGCTGCCGATCGATGATGCACTGTTTGCTTCCTGCAAAGAGATTCTGGCAAAATATGACCCCCAGTACGATGCAAATGCCATGCCCGCTAATTTGGAGGAAGCCAAGAGCGACCTGACCAAGATGGCCGCGATGCTGGCTTCCATCGAGCGCGCCCAGCAGGCCATTGAGAGCGAAGCTGCCGCCCTGACCGGCGGGCAGAGCGTCAGCGATGCCTGCGCCGCGCTGGACGCCCAGATCCTGACGCTGACCGTGCAGGTGCAGCAGAAGGATAACGAGATCGTTCAGCTGGAACAGCAGCTGGATACCGCCGCCCCGGAAGAGCAGGATGCCATCCGCGCGGAAATCGAAAGCAAAAAAGCTGAACAGGCGGCTTTACAGACCCAGCTGGACACTGCCACCAGCCAGCGCGCAGCCCTGGATGGTTACAAGAGTGATGAAAGCACCCTTTCCACCACCCAGACGGCCTTGCGGAACGCAACGGTGCTGCTGAAAGCCCGGCAGGAAGCCGAAGCCAGCCTGAACGAGAGCACCGAGGAACTGCGCCAAACCCTACAGCAGACGATTACCACCCTGAACACCCAGATCGACAAAGCCGAAGCTATGCTGGCCAATTTGAACGATCAGCGCGGCAAGCTGCAATCGATGCTGGAAAGCCTTTCTGCCAACCCGACAGACCCCCAACTGGCCGATATGGCCGTGCAGCTGCTGCTCAGCGGCACCGAAGCCCAGCTCAGTTTGGGCGAGTTCCAGATCAGCAGCGGCCGCACCCAGCTGGAAGCGGGCCAGACCCAGTTGGACTCCGCCCGCGAAGAGTATGAATCGGCCCGCGAGGAAGCGCTGAAAAGCGCCAATCTGGACCAGCTGCTGAACATGAACACCTTAAAGCAGCTGATCGCCGCGCAGAACTTCTCTATGCCCGCCGGTTACATTGACGGCGGGGAAGGGGACGATAACCAGTACATCTTAAAAGTCGGCGATGCGTTTGACAATGTGGATGAGCTGAAAAATATGGTCCTGTGCAGCATTGACGGCATCGGCGATGTGCGGCTTTCCGATGTGGCGGACATGGAGCTGACCGATAACGCGGACGACAGCTACGCCAAGGTGGGCAAAAACCGCGCCGTGCTGCTTTCAATCTATAAAAGCTCCACGGCTTCCACCTCGTCTGTCTCCAACGCAAGCACCGCTGCTATGAAAGAACTGATGGCAGAAAACGATGGCCTGCACCTGACCACCATCATGGATCAGGGCGATTACATCAAGCTGATTGTGAACAGCGTCATGTCCAACCTGATCGAAGGCGCTGTGCTGGCCATCATCGTGCTGGCTCTGTTCTTAAAGGATATCCGCCCCACGCTGGTGGTGGCCATCAGCATGCCGCTCAGTGTGTTGTTTGCCATTGTCATGATGTATTTCAGTGGCATTACCCTGAACATTCTCAGCCTGTCCGGCTTGGGGTTGGGCGTTGGCATGCTGGTGGATAACTCGGTCGTTGTCATCGAAAATATTTACCGCCTGCGCGGGCGCGGCATTCCGGCCCCGCGTGCTGCGGTGCAGGGCGCACGCCAGGTGGCGGGGGCCATCGTGTCCTCTACCCTGACCACGGTCTGCGTGTTCCTGCCCATGGTGTTTACCACCGGCATGGTGCTGGAGCTGCTTTCCGATATGGCATGGACCATCACGTTCAGCCTGCTGGCATCCCTCATTGTGGCCCTTACCGTGGTGCCCTGCGCCGGTTCCACCGTACTGCGCAAGCAAAAAGAGATCAAGCACCCCTGGTTCGACCGTTTCCTGAACGGGTACGAAAAGCTCTTGCGCTTCTGCTTAAAGCGCAAGGCCATCCCGCTCACACTGGCGATCGTGCTGCTGGCCGTATCGGTCTGGCGCATTGCCACCATGGGCGTGGTGCTCATCCCGGATATGGGCTCCAACCAGCTTTCGATTACGGTAACGGTGCCTGCGGATACCGAAAAAGAGGATGCCTTTGCCACCGCAGACGCCGTGATGGACGCCATTACCAACATTGACGGCGTGGAAACGGTGGGCGCCATGTCCGGCGGCAGCGACAGCACCAGCAGCATGCTGATGATGACCGGCACTGAGGGCACCACGGACAACACCAGCTTTACCTATTATGTTCTGCTGACTGACGAGGGCGCCAGCAACAGCAAGGCCATCCAGCAGCAGATCGCCGATGGTACCGATGACCTGAACTGCGAAGTGGACATCAGCGCCAGCAGCATGGATATGAGCGCATTGTCCGGCAGCGGCGTGGAGGTGGACATCTACGGCCAGAACCTGGACAGCCTGACCACCGCCAGCCAGCAGGTGATGAACCTGCTGAACAGCGTGGACGGCATCGAGAATGTCTCCAACGGGCAAGAAACCGGCGACGAGGAGGTGCATATCGTCATTGATAAGGACAAAGCCATGCGCCTTGGCCTGACGGTGGCGCAGGTGTACCAGCAGATCGCCGCAAAGCTCAGCACCGATACCACCGCAACCACCCTGAAAGTGGGCCGCGATACCTATGATGTGACGATTGTGGATAAGACCGATACCCCGAACCTGGACGATCTGTTCCAGATGGAGTTCATCACAACGACCACCGACGATGACGGCAACACCGTGAACGAGACCCATACCCTGGGCGAGTTTGCCTCCCGCACCAACGGCAACGCCTATGCGACCATTGCGCGCGAAAACGGCTCCCGCAAGATCAGCGTGACCAGCGATACCGCCGAAGGCTACAACACCACCCTGATCTCCCGTGATCTGAGCCCCCAGCTGGAAGCACTGGACCTGCCAGATGGCTGCACCGCTGAAATTGCCGGTGAAACCACCCAGGTGACCGAGATGATCCAGCAGATGGCCAAAATGATAGCCCTGGCACTGTTGTTTGTCTATTTTGTCATGGTGGCGCAGTTCCAAAGCCTGCTTTCCCCCTTCATTGTGCTGTTCACCATTCCGCTGGCCTTTACCGGCGGCATGATCGGCCTGATGATTGGCGGCGAACAGCTTTCGGTCATTTCGCTCATGGGCTTCCTTGTGCTGATGGGCGTGGTGGTCAACAACGGCATTGTGTTTGTGGATTACGCCAACCAGCTGCGCATTGGCGGGCTGGAGCGCACCGATGCCCTGGTGGCAACCGGCCGCACCCGTATGCGCCCCATCCTGATGACGACCCTGACCACCGTGCTTGCCATGGTAACGATGATCTTCAGCAAGGATGCCGGCAGCGAGATGGGCAAAGGTATGGCCATTGTTATTGTGGGCGGCCTTTCCTATGCAACGCTGATGACCCTGTTTATTGTGCCGGTGATGTATGACCTCTTCTACCGCAAGCCGCCGGTCAACATTGATGTGGGCGATGACGGCATGGATGACCTGCCCGATGATGCGGCCGAGTTTGCCGCAGAATTTGCCGCCCGCCGCGCAGCAGAGGGCAAGAACCAGCCGGAACCCGAAACACCGGATACCGCCGAGCACCGCCACTTAAAGATGCCCGGTAAACCCGATACCGAAAATGGGGAGGGGACGCCACAATGACACCAGATATCCGCAAAGAACGCGAAACCGCCCTGTACGAAGCCGCCTTGCGCCTGATTGCCAAGGGGGTAAGCCCCGCCGCCATGAAGGTGCAGCAGATCGCGGACGAAGCCGGAATCGGCAAGGGCACCGTGTATGAATACTTTGCCTCCAAGGATGAGATCCTGCAGGGAATGGCCCTGTACTGCTTTGATACCGAGATTGCCCGCATTGCCGTATTGATGGAGCCATGCACCACCCTGCAAGAGCTGGAGGACGCCGTGATGGCCTACCTGCAGGATCTTTCCGGCAACCGGATGGGAACCTATCAGGTGATCGCTTCCAGTATTGGCGCACGGGAGAACCTCCGCGGTATGGACGAGTGTGTGCAAGCCCTGCGTGGGGTGCTGCACAGAACCATGGCAGCCCTGCGGCAAAAAGGGGAGATCAACCCCGCCCTGCCGGATGATTACTGTGATCTGGCTCTGCTTTCCGCTGCGGCGGGTGGGCTGATAGGGCTGTGCTATGTTTCCAAGCACCCGGACGCGCTAACGCCCATACAAAACCTGCGCGTGTTGATCCACCGCGCACTGAACCCATAAACAAACAAAAATAAAAGCAGCCAGCCGCCCTGCCTGTGGGAATATTCCACGGTGGGGCGGCTGGCTGTTGTATCGGGGGAAAGTGGAGATAAGGCAACACCGCACAATTCCCGCCTTACGGCTTAAGCACCGCTCCGGCGGCTGCGGCACGGCATCTGCGTTGCCAAAATGCTCGATAA
>NZ_PSQF01000091.1:0-10442 GCF_003324125.1 Subdoligranulum sp. APC924/74
TACCGCAACCCGACATTATCGAGCATTTTGGCAACGCAGATGCCGTGC
This sequence comes from Subdoligranulum sp. APC924/74, assembly GCF_003324125.1. Lineage (NCBI taxonomy): Bacteria > Bacillati > Bacillota > Clostridia > Eubacteriales > Oscillospiraceae > Subdoligranulum > Subdoligranulum sp. APC924/74. Next base: position 49 of record NZ_PSQF01000091.1, read on the forward strand.
CGCAGCCGCCGGAGCGGTGCTTAAGCCGTAAGGCGAGAATTGTGCGGTGTTGCCTTAACCTTTGACAGCACCAACCATCGTGCCCTGGACAAAGTATTTCTGGATGAACGGATATACGCAGATGATAGGCACAGCGGCGAAGATGATGCAGGCAGCTTTCAGAACTTCGGGATTCGTCATAGCAACGGTGGAAACACCCTCGGACTGGAAACTTTCACTCGCGGCAACAATCAGGTAATACAGTTTGAGCTGCAGCGGGCGCAGCGAGACATTCTGTTTAATGTAGTACAGCGCATCGGAGTAGGCATTCCAACGGCCAACTGCATAGAACAGGGCGATGGTTGCCATGATGGGTTTGGACAGCGGCACAACGATCTTTGCCAGAATGGTGAAGTGGGAAGCACCGTCCAGGCGGGCGGACTCGATCAGGCTTTCGGGGATAGAACCCTGGAAGTTGTTCTTCATGATCAACAGGTTGTACGGTGCAAAGCACAGCGGCAAAATCAGGCACCAGATGGTATCCAGCATGTGCAGCTGGTTCATCAGCAGGTAGTCAGGGATCGTACCGGCGGTAAAGTACATCGTGAACATGATCATAAAGGTGAACACCTTGCGGCCATGGAATTCCGGGCGGGTCAGCGCATAGGAGGCACAAACCGTAAGAAACATACCGATTGCTGTAAACACAACGGTAACCAGGGCGGTGACCCACAAGGACTGCATAATGGTGGGGTCATGGAACACCTTATTGTAAGCATCCAGATTGATGCCGGCATCACTCATTGGCAGCAGAATCACGCGGTTTGCAACAACGTAAGCATTATCGGACAAAGACTTTGCCAAAATATGGATGAAAGGCAGGATACAGGTCAAAGATGCTGCACCGACGATCACGAAGCAGAAGATGTCGATGATCAGGTCAATCACGCGGGCCTTGGTCCAAGGCTTTTTGCGCTTTTCAACAGCAGGTGCTGTGGCAGTGGTCATATCTATCTTCCCTCCTTACAGCAGGCCATCCTCGCCAAGTTTTTTGGCGACACGGTCGGATGCGATAACCAGAATCACGCCGATCACGGACTGGAACAGGCCAAGCGCTGTGGATTCGCTGAATTTGTTGCCCTGGAACCATTTGTAAACCAGAACCGGGATGGTGGTGGTGAATTCGGTTGCCTTGGCATTGGACAAAGCAACGATACGTTCGAAGCTGCCGCCCATCAGTTTGCCAAGCTGCATGATCAGCATGACCACGATGGTGGAGCGGATGCAAGGCAACGTAACATGCAGGCATTGCTGCCAGCGATTGGCACCATCGACCTTAGCAGCCTCGTACAATTCAGAATTGACGTTCGTGATGGCGGCTAAGTAAATGATGGTTCCCCAGCCCATGGTCTGCCAAACGCCGATCAGCACATAGCTGAACAGCCACCAGCCATCTTCCTGCAGGAACGGAATGGGGCTTTTGCCCGCATTGGCAATCAGCGCATTGACAACGCCGGACTGCGTTGCAAACATCTGGTAAGCAACAGCGCCAATGACGACCCAGGACAAGAAGTGCGGCAGATAAAGCAGCGTCTGGGTCGTGCGCTTGAACCATTTGACGCGGATCTCATTCAGCAGCAGCGCCAGGATAATGGGCATCGGGAAGCTGAAGATCAGATCCAGCACGTTCAGCAGCAGCGTATTGACAACGGCTTTGGTGAAATCACGGTGCTTAAAAACTTTCTCGAAGATCTTTAAGCCAACAAACTTGCTGCCCGCGTAACCTTTGCCTATCTTATAATCCAGGAACGCTACAGACAAGCCCGTGTAGGCGAAGTACTTGAAAACGATGATGAACACCATTGGCAGCAACATCAGTGCGTACAGCTGCCAGTCCCGCTTTAAGTAGTACAATGGCCCCTTTTTAACGAGCCCCGGTACTTCCGATTGTGCAGTGGACTTTTGCGGTTTTGCCATACTGGGTCGCTCCTCCTTTTTCCATGTGGTTTGATACAAAAACCTGAGCCGTTTTGCATTTGCACCAGTTTTTTTTCTCTTTCGTTGTTTCTATTATGCACTTTGTTGCAACCATTTTCTCACTACTTTTCTTCAATTGCTATGCAAAAACGCTCAAGAATTTCAATTTAGAGCATTCATATTCCCTGTATATTGAGAAAACACGCTTATTTATTTGGATTATTATCGTAATGCTGCACCTTGTTTCCTGTATATCACTTGCTTTTATGGTCGTTTCAGCTATATCATATTTCTAACAAGGCGTTTTTGCACATGATTAGTAGAATAAAACAAAAACCCAAGCAGATTTTTTCATGGTACAATAGAGACAGCATAGAAACCAACAAAGGCAAGGAGGCTTCCGCCATGGGCCGCCACAGCAAAACGGTAATTGAATACCGGAGTTATGAGTTTCCGCCCCACTTCCCTCTCCAGGTCATTGCCGGTGAGGAATGGCGCATTTCAGATGTGCCATCCGGTGTGCTGCATTTTCATAACTGCCTGGAAATCGGCATTTGTGAAAGTGACAGTGGGAAAATGAACTTTTCCGGGAAGGTTGTCCCCTTCAAAGCCGGGGATATTACCTTTGTTGCCGGGGATGTTCCGCACACAACGTGGTCTGACCCAGGCTGTGCCAGCAAATGGAGTTATATTTTTACCGATGCAGAGGAGCTGCTGCGCCCCTTTTTTGACCCCGCAGCCCTGCCAAACAGCCGCCTGCTGGCCCAGGTACTGCATGGCTGGAGCGGCATTTTTTCCTCTGCCGACCACCCCGCGCTGGCAAATTATGTCAAGATGATCCTGCAGGAAATGCAAACACGTTCCCTGAACTATGAGATCAGCGTGCGCGGACTGTTTGTTGCCCTGATTACCGAAGTCATGCGGCTTTCCACCGAGCAAAATGATTCTGCCTCAGCAAACCGCATGGTCATTGCACCTGCATTGACCTATATTGATGAATTCTATATGGAGAATTTCAGCATCCGCGACCTTGCCGATGCGTGCAGCATGAGCGAATCCCATTTTCGCAGGGTGTTCCGGGAGCTTGTCGGCATGGGGCCGCTGGACTACCTGAACCGGACGCGCATTGCAAAAGCTTGCAGCCTTTTGCGCATGACCGATGATTCGATCCTGACCATCAGTGAAAAAGTCGGCTTTGGCTCCATGTCCAGCTTCAACCGCCATTTTTATGAGGTGATGGGCACCGCCCCATCGGACTGGCGGCGGGCCACAGGCACCGGCATTGGTACTTCTATCTTGAAATACAGCGGCTGGCTGCGCCCGCCAACCCCATAACTCCCGAAACAAAAAGGGAAGCCGTTCTCTGCAAACGGCTTCCCTTTCAAATTATCGATTGCGGCTTATTTGCTGATTCTGTCGATCGCTTCCAGTTCCTCTGCCGTAAAGCTCGTGTTCTGCACTGCTTTGATGTTATCCAGGATCTGGCTGGTTTTCGATGCACCGATCAGCACGGTCGTAATCTCATCATGGCTCAGCAGCCAGGCCAGGGCCATTTCAGCCAGCGTCTGTCCGCGGGCCTGGGCAATATCGTTCAGGGCATTGATCTGAGCGATTTTTTCCGGCGTAATATCCTTTTCTTTCAAAAATCGCCCGTCTGTGCGTACCCGGCTGTCAGCCGGAATCCCCTGCAGATATCGGTTGGTCAACAGTCCTTGTGCCAGCGGACTGAAGGTGATAATTCCCTTATGCAACCGAGCAGCCATCGCTTTCAGGCCGTTATTTTCAATCGTGCGGTCAAAAATCGAGTAGCGGTTCTGATTGATGATAAACGGCACATGCAGTTCGTCCAAAATCGCAGTGGCTTTTTCCAGCGTGGGGCCGTCATAGTTGGATAGGCCGACATACAGCGCCTTGCCGCTGCGCACCGCCTGGGCCAGCGCACCCATTGTTTCTTCCAACGGGGTGTTAGGATCCATGCGGTGGTGGTAAAAAATATCCACATAGTCCAGCCCCATGCGGCGCAGGCTTTGATCCAGGCTGGCCAGCAGGTATTTGCGGCTGCCCCAGTTGCCGTAAGGGCCGTCCCACATTTCATAGCCTGCTTTGGTGGAAATAATCAGCTCATCGCGGTAAACGCCAAGGTCATCGTGTAGGATCCGGCCAAAATTGCGCTCGGCAGCACCCGGTTCTGGGCCATAGTTATTGGCAAGGTCAAAGTGGGTAATGCCGTTATCAAACGCCGTACGGCAGAGCGCACGCATGTTCTCATACGGGGAGGTATCGCCAAAATTATGCCACAGCCCCAGCGAAACAGCGGGCAGCAGCAGGCCGCTGTTTCCGCAGCGGCGGGTTGGCAGGGTGTTGTAACGGTTTTGTGCAGCCTGGTACATAAATATCTGCCTCCTTACAAGGATTATTGAATTTTTTTAAGGTCAACTGCACTTTCCGTACAGTCCTCCAGTGTTGTAACTTCGCTCGCCCACGCTTCGCTTTTATCCGCATAGCGCACGGTGCTGTCCTGCACGGTCAGCTGTTTCACACTGCGGGCATACAATGCGGGGATCGCATGGGAGTACACATGCCGCACCGATGGCTGTTCATCAAACAAGCCTCCCGGCTGGGTTCCCTGTCGCTTAAAAGTCATGTGCAGGTCCCGGATGCGGATATCCCGCAGGCAGCTTTCCGGCTCACCGGCCAGGAACGCACAGCTTTCGCAGGTAATGGACAGGTTATCGAATGTAACGTTCCGGATGGTTCCTGTCTTTGTCCGGCTGTTTTTCCTGGGGGTCGCACTGATGAAAATCGGTTCGCCCTTTCCCCACCAGCCCGGTGCACCCGGCTCGGCATAGCGGTCTGCATAGCGCAGGGTGGATCCGGTCAGGTGGTGAATATGGATATCCTCCACCGTTCCTCCATCGCGTACCCAGATACCCACCGCACGGGAGCAGCGGTCAATAATGCAGTCGCTTAAAGTTACGTTGCGGATCGTTCCGTGGGTCTCGGTGCCAATTTTCAAGGCGGAATCGCGGGAATGCAGCACGCAGTTCGTGATGGTGATATTCTCACACACACCATACCGGCGCGACATGGGGCCGGTGGATTTTACCACAATGGCGTCATCACCCGTTGAGACAATGCAGTTGGCAATTACCACATTGCGGCAGCAGTCCGGGTCAATGCCGTCGTTATTGGCTCCGCGGTCATCGTTCAGGATTTTTATTCCGTCAATGCGCACATTCTGGCAGCCTGCCATATGCAGTGTCCAAAAAGCGGCATCTTTCAGCGTTACATCGCGCACGGTAAAGTTTTCCACATCTTCAAACAGCATCATGCGCGGGCGGAACGCTTCGCAGGTTTTGGGGCATTCATGGAAACCGTTATCTTCGTTTTTGTCCAAAAACACCTGGTCGCCCTGGCCGTAAATCGTACCCATACCGCTGATGGTCACATTTTTGGCGTGGGATGCACCCAAAAAGAAGCCGCTCTGCCAGCCATCGGCAGTATCGTCAGGGTTCACGCCGTTTCCCCCTTGGGGGAACGGTTTGATATCTACAGGGTCCAGGCTGCTGATAAGGACCGCGTCGCTTTCCAGGTAAAGTTCCACATTATCTTTCAGCAATACCGACCCACTCAGATACTGCCCGGCCGGGATGATGACGCGCCCGCCGCCTGCCGCCGAGGCCGTATCCACAGCGTTTTGGATAGCAGTTGCGCAGTTTGTCCTTCCGTCCGCCACCGCACCGCAGGAAAGAATGTTGTATTCCATTGTTCTGCTCCTTCCGGCAGGAACTCTGCCTAAATTGTGCCCATCATAACACAGTTTTTATTGTCTGTAAACTTCAATTATCACAAAGAATCCGTGCATTATACAAGTTGCATTTTCCCGGCTGGGCGGCTTACAATAAAATAAATAAGTCGTATTGGGGGTAGGCAAATGCCGTCAGAAAGCCTTACATGGCAGCTTTGTCCCGTGGTTCGCGCATCATTCCATGCTGTGCTGCACAGTGGAATCGATGCGGTATCTCTTGCTGCTGCCATGCAGGAATTTTCCCAAACCGTTGAGGGGCTGCGCCAAGCACACCAGCTGCTGACAGCTTCGCTGTTTCGGTATCAGGCGCACTTGTTCCTGTACCTTGAATCTGTCGGCACAGCGCTTGCGCCGGATGGGTTGTCGCCCCTGCTGGATGCACTGCTTTGCCCATGGCCCGCTGCCGTGGGCGAAGCCCTGCCCCGCCGCTGGGTAGCAATGCAGCCGTATTTTTACCACGATATCCCCACCACTGCCGGTGATTGGCTGCGTGAGCGCCATTCCGGTGCACAGCATGGGCGCATTGCCGTTTTGAAACCGGATAAATGGTGCAGCTACATGGAGTACCATCTAAAGCTGGTGAGCGAGGGCTTGCTGGAGGGGGATCGCTGGCATCTGATCAGTGTACAGGAAAACCTGCTGTTTTCTTATCTGGAAGAACCGCGTACCCATGTAAATATCCGCCACCAACCCGGTGTACCAAGCGCCGAGCTGCAAGAATGGCTTGCTGTTGACCCAGAAAGTCACTTTGAGCATTTTGCCAAAGAACAGCAGGGGCCGGATGCTCCAAATTTTGTTTATCTCCCCCGCTGTGCAGGTACCCACGAATAGGAGGTTTGCACAATGATCCGTATCGGCTGCCGTGCCCATGACTACGGCAAACATACCTCCGTCCAACTAGCGCACATTCTGCACACTGCCGGGTATACTGGTGCGCAGCTGGCAATGCCGCGGGCGATTGAAGGCATTGAAGATTTTGCATCGGTCACAGATGCACAGCTTTCCGCAATTTTTCAGGCATTTGATGCCGAGGATATCGAAATCACCGTATTAAGCTGCTACATGGATTTGAGCGCGCCCGATGAGCCCGCCCGTCTTGCCGGGGTAGAAAATGTGAAGCGCTGCCTGAGGTACGCAAAGCAGGTGGGTGCCAGAATGGTTGGCAGCGAGACTTCCTGGACCGCCTTGTCCGATGAAGAAAAAGCCCTGCGCCGCCCGCTGATGCTGGACAGCCTGCAGCGCATTGCTGAAGAAGCTGTGCGGCTGGACGCAGTTTTTGGCGTGGAGCCGGTGGCGATCCACCCCTTGTGCAGCCCGGAAATTTTGGCCGAGCTATTGCAGGCCTTGGATGCCCCGAATAATATAAAGGTCATTTTTGACCCGGTAAATCTGTTTACCACAAAGGATGCCCAGAATGCAGCCTTCCAGGCAGAGCATTGGAAAAGCTGGCTGGCGGTCATTGGCAAGCAGCTGGGCGCGATGCACTGTAAAGATTGCCGCATTGAACCCGATGGCACCAAAACGCTGGTCGGCCTTGGCAAGGGGCAGATGGACTATGCCCCCATTCTGGACTGGCTGGCCCAATACGCACCCGAAACACCGCTGATCCGGGATGAAGTTATCCTGGAATGCGCCCCCGCAGATATAAAAATTTTGCATCAGATGCAGCAAAGCATTGAAGAGAAACGCATGAAATAAAAGGAGCAACGAAAATGGCAAACCTGATTTTTGATAAGGTGCAGATCGAAGCAACAATTGATAAGATCGTTGACCGCACCATGCGCATGGATATGACCTGGGATTGGCCCTGCGGCGTGGCGTATTACGGCATCTGTGAGGCTTACGAAGTTACGAAAAATGAACGTTATTTGCAGCTGGTCAAGGACCGCGTGGATGAATATATTGAGCTGGGCCTGCCCCGCTGGACGGTCAATACCTGTTCGATGGGACATTGTCTGATCACGCTGTACCAGCACACCGGCGACGAGAAGTATCTGAACATTGCCAAGAGCAAGGTGGAGTATCTGGAAAAAGAAGCCCTGCGCTTTGGCGACCATGTTTTACAGCACACGGTCTCCGTCAACAATGATTTTCCGGAGCAGGCATGGGCCGATACCCTGTTTATGGCAGGCTTTTTCCTTCTGCGCATGGGTGTGCTGCTGAAAGATGAACAGCTGATTGATGACGCGCTGAACCAGTATTACTGGCATATCAAATATTTGCAGGACCCTGAAAGCGGGCTGTACTACCACGGCTATAACAATATTACCGGGGACCACATGTCCGGCATCAAGTGGGGCCGCGCCAATGCCTGGGCCGCGTATACCATGTCTCAGGTGGGCATTCGCCTGCCGCAGTGCTACCTGTACCCCAAGTTTTTGGATGTTGTCGGCAGCCTGAACGACCAGCTTGCCGCACTTAAGCTTTACCAGACCGAAAACGGCCTGTGGCGCACCATTGTGGACGATGAAACTTCTTATGAGGAAGTCAGCGCCAGCGCCGGCATCGCTGCCGCCATGATCGCCAAGGGCAACCCGCTGCACATCAAGTACATCAATAAATCTATCCCCGGTATGCTGGCAAACGTCAGCCCGGATGGCCGCGTGCTGAATGTTTCCGGCGGCACCGCGGTTATGAAAGATGCCGACGGTTACCGCAGCATCAGCCGCGACTGGATTCAGGGCTGGGGCCAGGGATTGGCGCTTGCGTTCTTCGCGGGTGTGCTGAACTATGACAATGTCCGTTCTGACGGTGCGCTGTAAAAACTTGTTCCTATAATGAAATCCCGGTATGGTACACAGTTCGTACCATACCGGGATTTCTGCTTATTCAGCTGCGCTGTGGATATTCTGCAAGGTCAGCTCATCATACAAGGCCAGACGGATGCTCGCATCCTGCGGTAAAGTGCAATCCCTCAAGGTCACATCATGAATGGTATGCCCTGGTGTACGGAACCCTTCAATTTCGATGGGATTCACCATGATCGCATCGCCGTTCCAGATACCCTGAGAGTGCAGGACACAATTTCTTTTTTGGTTATCTCAGAGCTTGGCGTAATAGGAATGCTCCGGCTGCAAACCGGCCAGCATCCAGTGGGTTCATCACAGCCATCCGTTCATCATCCACGAAGAGATGATATTCAGCCTCTGCCCCCGCGGTATCGGGCTTATCCCAATACAATTCAGCGGTATCTGCTATTGTCTGCGCCGCAAAATAAAGTTCTTGGGCAATACCGCATAATTCTAAGTGCCGATACGGCGAGCGAGGTGCGGCAGATGCTAAGCCAAAAGCGCAGATAATACTGGATGTCTTATCGAGCATTTTGGCAACGCAGATGCCGTGCCGCAGCCGCCGGAGCGGTGCTTAAGCCGTTAGGCGGGAATTGTGCGGTGTTGCCCTTACATTTGGGCACATCTCATCTGTTTTGCGCACAAACATTCTCTGCCACCTGCAGTTCGGTACACATCAGCAGGAAAGCACCAACACCGTGCAGGTCATTTGTGACGCAGGGACGGTCACAGTAGAACTGATAGTTGCCAACACCAGTTCCGATGCAGACATGACCGATCTGGATATCCTCACCCTGCCATTCCAGGCTGTTCACAACGCCGTCAAAGGCACGTTTTGCAGCATCAATCGCCTCAGCGCTCATCAGTCCGGTGCGGGCAGCGCGAGCCAGCGCCGCGGCATATAGGCAAGAGCAGGAATTTTCCAACCAGTTACCGGGCTGATCGCCTTTGTTCACAACCTGATACCAGCGGCCATCCGCACTCTGATAGCGCAAGAGGCTGGTCAGCAGGTCGCGCACATACAGTTCCAAAGCGGCGCGGCGTTCATCATCCGGGTCCATCTGTTCCAGCACATCCTGAATGGCCACCGGCACCCAGCCAATGCTGCGGCCCCAGAATTCCGGTGCAAGCCCGGTTTCGGGGTTGCACCAATCCGCTTTGCGGCTCTCGTCCCAGGCGTGATACCACAGCCCGGTCTTGGCATCGCGAGTGTGCTCCCGCATCAGGCGAATCTCGTTGACAACCAAATCCGTCCATTCCGGACGGTCAAAGCGGCGGGCATACTCCGCAATGAACGGGCAGGCCATATACAAGCCGTCCAGCCACATCTGGTTCGACGAGCCGCAGGTGTGCCAGAAACCGCCGCACTGGCAGCGTGGAATATCCTGCACCTGGGCGGCAACGCTTTCGATACAGCGGCGGTAGAATTCATCCCCAGTTGCATCGTACAGGGTGTACAGCAAAATGCCGGCCTGGATATCGTCAAGGTCAGCGCGCTTGTACTGTTTAACTTTTCCGCTTTCGTCAAAAACGGCGTGGACCCAGCTTGCGGCATAGTCCAGGTACTTCTGTTCCCCGGTCAGCTGCCAGGTTTTCAGCACCCCGGAAAGAAAAACGCCCTGGTGATAATAGAAATGGCCTTTCGGCGGCAGGTCGGCAGCAGCAAACTTGCGCATCATTGTATCGCAGGCGGCGCGGGCATAAAACAGTGTTGTTTCCATTTTTTGTCCTTTTTGATGTACGTACAATTACTCCGTATACCTGAGGCAATACCGCATAATTCTAAGTGCCGATACGGCGAGCGAGGTGCGGCAGATGCCAAGCCAAAAGCGCAGATAATA
>NZ_PSQF01000092.1:0-10370 GCF_003324125.1 Subdoligranulum sp. APC924/74
CATCCAGTATTATCTGCGCTTTTGGCTTAGCAGCTGCCGCACCTCGCTCGCCGTATCGGCACTTAGAATTATGCGGTATTGCCATGAAAATTTCAGATTGTCGAAAAGGTCTTCATAGGGGGCGCATTGTGCGCCCGATGCCTTGCGGAGAATGATGTAATGGAATATATGGCAAGGTCCGACATGCGGGGTGAGATCGTGCACCCCTACATGTTTTATACCCACATGCTCTGCAAAAGAAAGGCACAGTTTTTTCGACACACCGAATATTTCTTGGACGTTTTGCAGCTTTACAGTTCCAGCAGCACCGGGCAATGGTCGCTGCCCTGCACATCCATCAAAATCTCGGCCTTTTTAATCTGTGGGGCCAGCCGGTCCGATACCAGGAAATAGTCAATGCGCCAGCCTGCGTTCCGCTCTCTTGCGCGGAACCGCATGCTCCACCAGCTGTACATGCCGGTGGCGTCAGGGTACAGGTAGCGGAAGCTATCGGTAAAGCCAGCGGCCAGCAGCTCGTTCAGCTTGCCGCGCTCCTGGTCCGAAAAGCCCGCAGCACCGCGGTTGGGGCCGGGGTTCTTCAGGTCAATATCCTCATGGGCCACGTTCAAATCTCCGCACAGGATCACCGGCTTTTTGCTGTCCAGGTCTTCCAGGTAGGCGCGCAAGTCGTCCTCCCACTGCATGCGGTAGTCAATGCGGGCCAGCTCGTTTTGGGAGTTGGGTACATAGACATTGACGAGGTAGTAATCCTCAAATTCCAGTGTGATAGCACGGCCTTCGTGGCTGTGGGCTTCCACCCCAATGCCGTTCCAGGCGTTCAGGGGCTTTACGCGGGTATAGATCAGCGTGCCGGAATAGCCCTTTTTCTCAGCGCTGTTGATGTATTCGGTATAGCCTTCGGGGGCAAAATCCGCCTGGCCGGGCTGCATTTTGGTTTCCTGAATGCAGAACACATCCGCATCCAGCTGGTTGAAAGTATCCTCAAAGCCTTTTTTCAGGCAGGCGCGCAGGCCGTTCACATTCCAACTGATAAGCTTCATCGGGGGTTCCTCCTATTATTTTGCCACACATTTTTTCTTCCACGCACCAGATACAAAGCGGACCACAAAGCAGGTCACGCGGCACACCCAGTCCACCACCATGGCGATCCAGACACCGACAGCACCCATACCCATCTGAACGCACAGGATGTAAGAGAACGCCAGACGCCAGATTCCCATGGACAGAATGGAAGTAAGCATGGTAAAGCGCACATCATTGGCTGCACGCAGGGCGTTGGGCAGAACAAAGCCCGCCGGCCACAGGAAGATGGCGCTGCCCGCATGGATCATAACCAGCAGCCAGGCCAGGTGGCGGGTTTCATCCGAAAGGGTGTACACGCTGAGCAGCGGATTCAGGAAGATCAAAATCAGGGCATTGGTAGCGCCCTGGGCAATGTAATCCCACAGCAGCAGCTTTTTGGTAAAGTAGCTGGCCTGGTCCAGCTGTTGGGCGCCCACACAGCGCCCCACCACAGTGATCATGGCAAGGCCGATGGCCTGGCCCACAATGCAGCCCATGCCGTCCAGGTTGTTGGCCACCGCATTGGCGGAAATATGCACCGTGCCGAACAAAGAGATCATACTGACGACCAGCACACGCCCCAGCTGGAACAGGCTGTTTTCCAGCGCGGAGGGGATGCCGATATACAAAATGTTCTTTGCCATCTGGGGCTGCAGGTGCTTGACGCCATCCCAGGTAACGCGGGCGACATTATCATGCCGGGTGGTCAGTTTCAGGATGATGACAGCGCCCAGCACGCGGGAAACCAGCGTGGGCACCGCAACACCGGCAACCCCCATGCGCAGCACAAAGATGCAGAACGCATTGCCCACAATATTGGTAATGTTCATGACAACGGATACCCGCATGGATACCTCGCTGTTGCCGACGGAGCGGAAGATGGCCGCGCCCGCGTTGTACAGCGCCAAAAACGGGTAAGAGATTGCCGTGATGGTAAAGTAGATCATAGCTGCCTGGAACACATCGTCCGCAATGCTGCCAAAGAACAGCCGCAGCATGGGCCCGCGCAGCAGCAGGCAGAGCGCCATGACAGCCGTACCCAGGATAGAGCTTAAAGTAACCAGCTGCCCCGCGCTGCGGGAGGCTTCCCCCGGCTTTTTGGCTCCCAGGAACTGGCTGGTGATAACCGCGCCGCCGGTGGCCAGCGCGGCGAAAATATTCAGGATCAGGTAGTTGATCATATCCACCAGCGAAACACCGGAAATGGCGGCTTCGCCTACGCTGGATACCATCACAGTATCGGACATGCCCACCAGCACATTCAGCGCCTGCTCCACCACCAGCGGCCACAATAGTGTTAGCAGCATACGGTTGGTAAATAGTTTTTGTTGTGTCTGCATTGTCAGACCTTCCTTCTTTCCTCTCCGCTCTAAGGTGTGTATCTGAAAGAAAAGAAGATGTTGCATTTTGCAAGCGCAAAATCCGGCTGTAACTGCCGAAACAGACTGTACTTTTGACTTTTCAGATACACCCCAGGGCAAAAACTACCCCATTTTTATCATTCAGGCAGAAGTATACCACAAAAAATGCCCCCGTGCAACGGGAGCATTTTTGCTGTATGCGGTTCAATTTTGCGCTGATAAGCAAATAACAAACGGTACCCTTATTCGTACCGCAGGGCGTCGATGGGGTCCATCTTGGCGGCCTTTTTGGCGGGGTAATAGCCAAAGAACACGCCGATGGCCATGCTGAACGCCACGGCAATGATGATGGCCGCCACGCTGGGTCTGGCCGAATAGCCCATGACCTGGCTGAGCACAGAACCAAGGCCGATGCCCAGCCCCACACCGATGACGCCGCCAATAGCGCACAGCACAATGGATTCAATAATGAACTGGGTCAAAATGGCCGTGTTGGTTGCGCCCAGCGCCTTGCGGGTGCCGATCTCACGGGTACGCTCGGTGACCGAAACCGTCATGATGTTCATGACGCCGATACCTCCCACCAACAGCGAGATAGCCGCAATGGCGGAGATGGCCAGCGAGATCTGGCGGCCGATGAGGTCAAGCCGACCTCTGGCGAGTATACGCTGGACGGGGTGGATATCCATAAAGCAGACGATGACGAACTGGCGGGCATCCGCAACAATAAAATCGGCTTTGTGTTCCAGACCTATAACCTGCACGCCGATAATATTCATCAGGGTACTTTTGCCGGAGCCGGATTCACCCACAATCGCAACGAACTCCCCCGGCCACACAGTCAAATTAAAAATGTGTGATGGGCCATACCGGATATCACTCTCCGAAATCCGCCAATCCCCCTGCCCTACCCAAAAACAAAAAAGCCCCATTTCCAATAGGAAACGAGGCTTTGATGCAAAATGAGCAATTTTTTGCGAATTCTGCAAAAATATTTTTTACCGCTCCTCGCGGAAGTAGGAAAGGCCCAGATGCTCCGGGGGCTGGTTTTCCTTCTTTTTGCGCAGGCTGACCACGATTAGCACCACAATGGTAACCACATAGGGCAGCATTTGGATCAGATCGGTCATGTAGCTGGCAACGGTAATGCCAAGCAGGCTGGGCAGGAACTGATACAGCCAGTACAGCACGCCAAACAGGTAAGCGCCCCAAATGGCGTTCAGCGGCTTCCAGGTGGTAAAGATGACCAGCGCTACAGCCAGCCAACCCAAGGCTTCGATCTGGCCGGTGGTTGCCCAGATGCCCTGGTTATAATCCAGAACATAATACAAACCACCCACACCACAGATGGCAGCACCCGTGCAGGTAGCCACATATTTATACAGCGTAACGTTAATGCCGGCGGCATCGGCAGTGGCGGGGTTTTCGCCAACCGCGCGCAGGTTCAGGCCCGCGCGGGTGCGGGTAAAGAACCAGTGCAGCACAACTGCCAGCACAATGGCCGCATAAGCCAAAAAGCCGTAAGAGAAAAGCACCTCGCCCACAACGCCAAGGCCGGAAAGCACCGGAATCATGGCACTGAATGCTTTATAAGCCAGCGGTGCCGCGGTGTAGCTGGCACCGTTCAGGATAAACACACCAAAAAAGTTTGCCACACCCATACCAAAGGTGGTCAGCGCAAGGCCGGTCACGTTCTGGTTTGCACGCAGGGTGATGGTCAGGAAGGCGTAAATCAGACCGCCCAGGGCGGATGCGATCAGGGCGCACAGCAGGGCCAGAATTACGCAGACAAAGGCGCTGGGGTTGGCGCTGAGTTTTTCGTAATAATAAGCGCTGGCAAAACCGGCAAAGCCGCCCAGGTACATGATACCGGGAACACCCAGGTTCAGGTTGCCAGATTTTTCCGTCAGGGTCTCGCCCAAAGCGCCGTACATAATGATGGTGCCAAACGGGATGGCACGCAGGATCCATGCAATCAGACTGCTCATACTTACTTGCCCTCCTTACCATCATGATGGCCGCGCCAGACCAGGCGGTAGTTGATGAAAAATTCGCTGCCCAGAATAAAGAACAGGATAATGCCGGTGATGATATCCGCTGCATATTCGTTCAGGGAATAAGCAGAAGCAATTTCCGAAGCGCCGCGGTCCAGGAAGATCAGCAGGAAAGAAATCAGCATCATATAGAAGGTGTTGAACTTTGCCAGCCAGGCCACAATAATGGCGGTGAAGCCGTTGCCGCCTGCCGAGGTAGTGGAGATCGTTTGGTCCTTACCGGCCACAACCAAAAAGCCGCACAGGCCGCAGATGGCACCGGACAGCAGCATAGTACGGATCATCACGCGGCTGACATTGATGCCGGCATAGCGGGCGGTGTTTTCACTCTCGCCCACAACGCTGATCTCGTACCCCTGCTTGGAGTATTTGAGGTAAGCGTACATCGCAAAGGTCAGCACCAGCACCACAATAATATTGATGGTGTAGCGCTGGCCGTTGATCACGGGCAGCCAGCCAGCCTTGGTGGCTTTGTTCAGGGTGCCCAGGCTGGATGCCTGGCCGCGCATGATATTCGTCATGCAGGCCACAATGCTGGTGGCAACGTAGTTCATCATCAGGGTGAACAGCGTTTCGTTGGTGTTCCAGCGGGATTTGAACCAGGCCGGAACAAAGGCCCAGATGGCACCGGCCAGCACACTGCCGATGACCATGGCGGCAAACAGCAGCGGTGCGGGCAGGCTGCTGCCAAAATACACCATGATGAGCGCCGCGACCAGGCCGCCGATCAGTACCTGGCCTTCGCCGCCGATGTTCCAAAAGCGCATCTTAAAGGCGGGAGCCAGTGCAATGGCAATGCACAGCAGGCTGGAAAGATCACGCAGCGCCCAAGAGAAACGGGTGGTGTTCATAAACGTGCCGTTCCACATAACGCCGTACACGCTGATGGGGTTCAGGCCGGTAACAAAAAAGATGAAGAACGCATCCACAACAAGTGCCAGCAGGATAGCAATGGCACGCACCAGCACTTTTTGCACAAAGGTGGTACCCTCCCGCTTGGAGATACGCACAAGCGGTTCAGCTGCAGTTTTGCTCATCATTTGCCCTCCTTTTGTACAAGGTTGGTCATGCGCAGGCCAACTTCTTCCTTGGTGGTGGTGCGGGCATCCAGCATGCCGTTGGCTTTGCCGCCGCACAGCACCAGAATGCGGTCACACAGCTCCAGCAGAACGTCCAGGTCCTCGCCGACGTAAATCACGGCAACACCTTTTTCTTTCTGCTCATTCAGCAGGTTGTAAATGGTGTAGGATGTATTGATGTCCAGGCCGCGCACGGCGTAAGCCGTCATCAGCACAATGGGTGAAGCCGCCAGCTCGCGGCCAACCAGCACCTTTTGCACGTTGCCGCCGGACAGGCGGGAAACGGGGGTGTTCAGGCCGGGGGTAACCACGCCAAGCTCCTTGCGGATCTTTTCGGCCAGTTCACGCGGGGCACGGTGGTCCACCAGCGGGGAGCGGCCTTCGCCATAGCTTTTCAGCATCATGTTGTCCGTCATGCCCATGGTGCCAACCAGGCCCATGCCCAGGCGGTCCTCCGGCACAAAGCTCAGGTGCACACCGGCATCGCGGATGTCCTTGGGACTCTTGCCCAGCAGCTCCATCGGCTTGTCCTCTTCGCCGGGGGCAAAAAACTTAACGTCGGAGCCGGATTCGGTATGCTGCAAACCGGCAATGGCTTCCAGCAGTTCTTTCTGGCCGTTGCCGGAAATACCGGCAATGCCCAAAATCTCGCCGCCATACACATCAAAGCTCACATCGTCCAACACGTTGGTACCTTCGGGGCTGCGCACCGAAAGGTGGCTGATAGCCAAACGCCGGGTGGGGTCCTGCGGCGTGGTGCGGTTGATGTTCAGCTCCACCTTCTGGCCCACCATCATCTCAGTCAGGCTGGATTCCGTTGCGGTGGCAGTTTCCACCGTGCCAACGTATTCGCCCTTGCGCAAAATTGCCACGCGGTCCGAAACCGAAAGCACCTCATGCAGCTTGTGGGTAATGATGACCACGGCCTTGCCGTCCGCCTTCATGTTGCGCATAACGGCAAACAGCTTTTCGGTTTCCTGCGGGGTCAGCACGGCGGTGGGTTCGTCCAGGATCAGGATATCTGCACCACGGAACAGCACCTTTACGATTTCCAGCGTCTGCTTCTGGCTCACGCTCATCTCGTAAACCTTCTGGTCCAGATCCAGCGCAAACTGGTATTTTTCGCAAATAGCACGGGCTTTGTCCCGCACGCGGCGCAGGTCAAATTTTTCGCCTTTGTCCATGCTCAGGGCAATGTTTTCCACGGCGGTAAACACATCCACCAGTTTGAAGTGCTGGTGAATCATGCCAATGCCAAGGGCAAGGGCATCGCGCGGGGAACGGATATCTGCCGGCTGGCCGTTGACGATGATCTGCCCGCCGTCCGGGTAATAGATACCGGCGATCATATTCATCAGGGTGGTTTTGCCGGAGCCGTTCTCGCCCAGCAGGGACAAAATCTCCCCGCGGCGGATATTCATGGTAACATCATGGTTTGCAATGACCGGGCCAAAAGTTTTGGTTACATGTTCCAGCTGGATGGCGTACTCAGTCTGCGGCATGGGAATGCTCCTCTCTGTAAAAATCCATCATGCGGTGCCGTAAACACCAATAGAGGGAAGCTCTGTTCAGTAACAGGCAGAGCTTCCCTCCATGTCAGTTCAGTTTGTGGGATCAGGCAACCGGGTCTGCATCCTCGGTAATGCCGTCAATGCGCAGGGAGAAATACGGAGCGCTGCGCAGGGTGGATTCAGAGAAGTAACCATCGGTGATGGCTTCCTCGGTATCGCCCTGGTACACAGCAACCGGGGTGCCGGTGGAGTAATCATAGAAAGTCAGGTCGATGGGAGCGGTGGTAACAGTCTCACCGTTGACGGTGAACTTGCTGGTATCAAACACATGCAGGCTGCCATCTTTCAGGGCTGCTTCCACTTCGGCAACCTTCTCGGCAGTGCCTTCGGCAACTTCGGGGCCAAGGTCAGTGATGGCAACAGCGCCTTCGTTGTAACCCTCGGACCAGTTGGTAGCCGGGTTTTCACCGTCCATCATGCTCTTGAACAGGTATTCATAGTAAACTTCCCAAACGTTGGTGGCGGAGGTCAGGGCAGCGGTGGGAGCGGTCTCCAGCATGTCGATGTTGTAACCGACAGAGTAGCAGATCTTGCCAGCATCCTTCTGCTTCTGGGTGGCAGCGGGAGCGCCGGTGGAGTCAGCATGCTGACCAATGATCACGCTGCCGTTTGCAATCAGAGCTTCGGCAGCAGCGCCTTCCTTGTCGATATCGAACCAGGAGTTGGTGTACATAACTTCCATGGCAACATTGGGGTAAACGCTCTGCACGCCCAGGAAGAATGCAGTGTAGCCGGAAACAACCTCAGCGTAGTTGTAAGCGCCGACATAGCCGATCTTGACCTTGCCGTCAGCGGTAAAGCTGTTGGGCTGAGTCTCCGGGGTCAGGGTGCCGGACTCAACCAGTTCCTGCAGCTTCATACCGGCAACAACACCGGCAACATAGCGGCTCTCATAAACATTGGTGAAAGCGTTCTTGAAGTTATCCAGGCCAGTCAGGGCAGCAAAATCACCGGTCATGGAAACAAAAGTGACATCGGGATACTTTTCAGCTTCTTCTACGATATAGGTCTGGTGGCCGTAAGAGTTGGAAACAACAAGGTTGCAGCCCTGGCCAACCAGGTCTTCTGCAGCATCAGAGCACTCAGCACCTTCGGGAACCTTGTACTTCCAAACGATCTGGCTGTCGCTCATGCCAAGCTTCTGTGCAGCAGCCTTGATGCCGTTGATATGCGCAGCAGTGTAGCCTTCCGTCTCATCGCCAATCGTGATAACGCCAACCTTCAGGTCACTGGCAGCTGCATCGGTAGCAGTGGCAGCGTCAGCGGTAGAATCTGCTGCTGCGCTGGATGCAGCGCTGGATGCAGCAGTGCTGCCGCAGGCGGCCATGCTGAGCAGCATAGCTGCGGACAACACAATACCCAACAATTTTTTCATGTGTAAGTGCTCCTTTTCTTTTTACGTCTGGCCCGGCGGCAACTGCCAGCCGGAGCCACGGTCCTGAAACCAAAAATGCGCCGTTTTGCTGCATGCTTGCAGGAAATCCGACACATTCTTTTCACATATGTTATTGTATACGCAGCAGGGACATTTTTCAATGCTTTGTGAATACGTTGTTAAAAGTTTGTAAATTACGGAACAATTTTCAAATTTCGGCTGCGTTCTGCCAGCAAAACGCACAATCTTTTAGCCGTAAAGTATGACTTTTGAACAAAAAATCTGCGCTTCATCAGCGCTGATGAAGGTAGCGGCGGTCCAGGCCGTGTTTTTCTGCCGCGTTCAGGGCCAGCCACATCAAGGCAACTTCAATGGGGATCATGATGGTGTTTTTGACCATGCCGGTGCTCAGGTAATACAGGTAACCCTTGCCATACAACATAGCTTTCCACACACTGCCCAGCAGCACATTGCTGCCGTAATTGATCAGCAGACGGGTCACGATCAGGCGCAGGATGGTGGGTTTGCGCTGGTAGAGCATAACGCCGTAAATCAGGCCGGACAACATGGCCGTAATCAGATAGCCGGGGAAATACGGCTCGCCATAGCTGGAAAGCAGAAAGCCCAGCGTATCAATGACCGCACCAACGCCCATGCCCACCAGCGGGCCATAACAGGCGCACCCCAGCGAAACCACCACAAAGCTGAAATAGATCTTCAGGCTCTGGCCCAGCAGATAGATGGGGAAGCTTTCCAGAATAATGGCCAGCGCCGTGACCATACCGGCAAAAGCCAGAACGCGGATGTTCTTAAACTCATCGGCGGCCTGCTGCCAATAGGCCGCGGCATACAGCGGGGTACGGACTTGAACGGATTTTTGCATAATAAAATACCTCCATCGTGCGTGTTGCCGCACAAGGGAGGGGAAAGGGCAGGTGTGCAACCACACCCGCCGTTGCACACCTTTATGCAGCAGTGGGATGCGAAACCAGCACCGCGTGCCGGCAGCGGCGTGCACATTGCACTCCCCTGCCCTGCATCTTCGTCCTGCCACAACTCCCCGTTGGTCAGGCACTGCGGCAAAGCGGCGCCATTGCCGCTTTGCCTAACGCGCGGGTTTCTACTCTGCGTAAATATTATTTTACTGCTTTAGTATACCGCACTTTATGCAGATTGCAATAGTTTTTGCTGATTTTTTGTGGAGGGCGGGGGTAGGCTATAAAATTGGGAACGATGCGCATATGTTTGAGGGTTTTATATGGGGATAGCGACGTGGTCAGGTGACCCCGCCCTACAGGAAATGGCAGGGCACATCACACTTTTTATCGTTTGCAGCAAAGCCAAAACCCGCGGGACGATGCGAACATCGTCCCCTACAAATCATTTGCAGCGTTTGTCACAATCGGCAAAATTCCACCCCGGCGGAATGAGGGCATCCCGCCCTGCAGCCACTTTTATTGTTCAGCACATACTTCACAACCAGCACCCTCCCCCAAAATTCCTAATTTCTCATTCCTAATTTCTAATTTTTCGTTCCGCCCTCTCCCCCACCGCCGCCCCCATCAACTCCTCCCTCTTACTTCCTAACGCCTAAGGCAACACCGCATAATTCTAAGTGCCGATACGGAGAGTGAGGTGCGGCAGCTGCTAAGCCAAAAGCGCAGATAATACTGGATGCTGCAAAGGTGAGCGCCGCCAGTGGCGGAAACAGCGAACCGAAGCAGGGGCAGCGGTCGCAGAGTGCGAGGGGCTTTTGCCCCCGAAGCACGATGCGGGCACCGCAACCCGACATTATCGAGCATTTTGGCAACGCAGATGCCGTGCCGCAGCCGCCGAAGCGGTGCTTAAGCCGTAAGGCGGGAATTGTG
>NZ_PSQF01000093.1:0-10323 GCF_003324125.1 Subdoligranulum sp. APC924/74
AGGTTTATCTTTGAAATGAAAAATAACAAAGACGTAGATAGTTTAAGCCATACGACATGGAGATGTCAATACCATGTGGTGTTTGCACCGAAATATCGGAGAATGGTGATTTATGGTCAAATCAAAAAAGATATTGGTCAGATACTTCGCAAACTATGCGAGCAGAAGGATATTGAAATAATTGAAGCAGAAGCCTGCCCGGACCATATCCATATGCTGATAAGTTTTTCGCCGAAGTACAGCATTTCTTACGTTATGGGAT
Organism: Subdoligranulum sp. APC924/74; assembly: GCF_003324125.1. NCBI lineage: Bacteria > Bacillati > Bacillota > Clostridia > Eubacteriales > Oscillospiraceae > Subdoligranulum > Subdoligranulum sp. APC924/74. The sequence continues at coordinate 263 of NZ_PSQF01000093.1, forward strand.
ATCTCAAGGGAAAGAGCAGCCTCATGATTTTCGACAGACACGCGAATTTAAAGTACAAGTATGGAAATCGGCATTTCTGGGCCAGAGGATATTTTGTGGATACTGTTGGAAAAAACAAGCAGAGAATCCAGGAGTATATCAAGAGACAGCTGGAACAAGACCAAATTGCAGACCAGTTAAGCCTTAAGGAATTCACGGACCCGTTTACGGGTAGCAAGGGAACCAAGGCGTAAATAAAAGGCCCCTTGAGGGGCCAGCCACGAGACAGGAATGCAGTTGGCAGACCCATTCGTGGCCCCTTAAGGGGCTTTGCTAGTATTATGCCCTTCTAGGGCTTACTCAAGCCACCGGCTCAGCCGGTGGTTTTGACTCACAGGCGCAGACGGCGCTGCTTTTGCCGGATTCATCCCCGGGCGTCCTGCCGGGTGGTGTGGAAGTACTCCTTGGGGGTCATGCCGTACTCCTTTTTAAAGGCGCGGAAAAAGTGGTTGTAACCGCCAAAGCCGCTGGTCTTGTACACCTCGGTGATGGGCAGCCCCTGCTCGATGAGGGTACAGCAGCGGTCTAACCGCGCCTTTACGATATAGCGGTGCACCGTCTGCCCGGTCTGGCGTTTGAATTCCCGGGCAATATGTTCCCGGGAGACGAAAAACTCCTTTTCCAGCCGCTCCAGCGTCAGTTCCTCGGTAAGGTGCGCCTGAATAAACAAAAACACCTCGTCCAGCATCAGGTAGTGGCGGCTGACCGATGCGGTGTGGAACTCCGCATGGATGCAGGCACGCAGCGCCAGCACCACAAACATTTGCAAAATACCGTGCTCGAACACCGCTGCACCGAACTGGGTGCGCTCCTGCGGGAGCATCAGCAGCTTCCGGGCAAGGTTTTTCAGCAGCATATAGATCTGGCTGTCCGGGCGCACAGCCACCTGCCGGGAGGGCACCACGTTGAAGCTTTTTTCAAGGTCGGTATCTGCGTCCGAAAGCTGCGCCGGCGTCTGGGGGGACAGCTGTACCCGAATAAGTTCCAGCGGGCCGTAAGCACCGGCGTATTCCAGTCTGCCGCCCTGATCGGGCTTGAAGATGATGAGATTCTGCTGCTGTGCGGGCAGCACCACCTCGCTGCACCGGAACACACCGCTGCCCCGCATGACCAGAAACAAATCATAATACGCGCCGGAATAAAATTCCCGGACGGCGCTCTGCTCAAAAAGATAACACTTGGCTGTATAATTCACCAAAAAGTTCTCCATAAAACTGTCATATGTAACAAATTGTTGTACACAATAGAAAAATACAACTGTTATAATTGCATAATACATCAATTTGCGATAGTTTTCAATCATTTTTTGGATATGTATTGATGAAAAATCAACGTATAATGTAAACGTAGAAAAGAGACTTGTGCGAAAAGTCTCGTGGTTTCACTGTTTTTAAGGAGGATAAAACACAATGGACCAGAAAAAGACCATCCGCCCCTTCTCCATGAAGGACAAGATCGGCTATACGCTGGGCGATCTGGGCTGCTGCTTCACCGAGCAGTACCGCGCCATGTATCTGTCGATCTTCTACACCCTGATCCTGCAGGTCAACCCCTTCCACGTGGGTATCCTGCTGCTGATCACCAAGATCTGGGACGCCGTGAATGACCCCATCATCGGTGCCATCGTGGACTCTCGCAAAGCCACCAAGGGCGGCAAGTTCATCCCGTGGATCCGCGCCTTCTCCTTCCCCATGGCAGTGCTGTGCATACTTGGCTTTGTCAATGTAGGCAATATCAACTACGGCCTGCGTCTGGCCTACATGTTCGTCACCTACGTTCTGTACGAGGCGCTGTACACCTGCGTCAACGTGCCCTTCGGTACTCTGTCCAGCGTGATGACCGATGATGTCAGCCAGCGCACCGCACTGTCCCGCTACCGCAGCCTTGGCGGCACCATCTTCATGACCGTTATGGTCATGGTCGGCCCCCTGTTCCTGTATGTGGACAACCAGCCCGTGGCTGGCCGCTTCCTGATGCTGGCCTGCATCTGCGCTATGCTGGGTCTGCTGTGCCTGCAGATCACCTGCGTATGGTGCAAGGAGCGCGTGGAAGTGCCCGAGCGTCCGCAGGGCGAAAAGCTGAACTACCTGCATGTGCTCAAGGAGATCTCTCACAATAAGGCTCTGCTGGGCGTTATGTTCTTCAGCCTGACCGGCATGATCGGTGCTTCCGTGGTCAACGGTCTGAACACCTACCTGTATAAGGACTTCTTCGGCAACGTTAAAATTCAGGCTGTCTCCGGTATGCTGAGCGTGCTGTACGCTGTGCTGTCCTTTGCCATCACCCAGCCTCTGGCCAACAAGTTCGGCAAGAAGGAGTGGTGCTGCATGGGCGCTGGCTTTGCCGCCATCGTGTTCGGCATCCTGTTCTTCTTCCCCGTCCACAACCCTGTGGCCTTCATCGTCATCAACGGTATCTGCTATCTGGGCGCTTCCGGCATGCAGGTGCTGATCTGGGCTATGGTCAACGACGCCATCGACTACCACGAGCTGCAGACCGGCGAGCGCAACGAGGGCATCGTTTACTCCACCTATTCCTTCTTCCGCAAGCTTGCAAGCGCCATTTCCGGCAGCCTGTCCAGCTTTGTGCTGGGTGCCATCGGCTACAACGTTACCGCAGGCGCTGTGCAGACCGCAGGCGTTGTGAACGCCATCTGGAAGAGCTACACCGGCATCTACTTCCTGGGCTACGGCATTGCAGTTGCCATCCTGTTCTTCGTCTACCCCCTGACCAAGCAGAAGACTGCTGAGATGCTGACCGAGCTGAAGGCTCGCCGCGCCGCAAAGGAGAGCAAGTAAACCATGAAGATCTTACAGGTTCAATTTAAAAACCGCAATGGCCACACCCTGCGCGGCATCGTGACCCTGCCCGACACCGAGGGCAAGGTACCCTTTGTGGTGCATCTGCACGGCTTTGCCGGCAGCTGCAGCGGCTACAAGTCCATGTACACCCATCTGTCCCGCGCTCTGGCAGCGCAGGGCATCGGCAGCGCCCGGTTCGATTTCTACGGCAACGGCGAGAGCGACGGCGAGTTCGAGGATATGAGCTTTGACGGCTTGCACACCGATGCACAGGATATTTTTGCATGGGCCGCTGAACAGCCCTATGTGGACAGCGAAAAGCTGTTCCTCTCCGGCCAGAGCATGGGCGGCTACATTGCCGCCTCCTGCGCACCGGTCATCCAGCCCCACGGCCTGATTTTGCTGTGCCCGGGCGCCGGGATGTGGTTCGGCTGCGCCCAGCGCGCCGACGGCATTATGCAGACCGGCAAGGACTACGCCGACATGGAGGGTCTGTGCTACAAGATGGCCTTTAACTACGAGATGGCAAAGCACCCCGACCCCTTTACCGAGGCCAAGGGCTACAACGGCCCGGTGCTGCTGCTGCGCGCCGACGATGACCGTCTGGTGGACGAGGGCACCTGCAACCGTTACGCACAGGTGTACACCGCACCCGATGTGGACACCATTGCAGGCGGCGGCCACAACTTTGCCACACTGGCAGCCCGTGCCGCCGTGGAGGAAAAGACCGCAGCATTCATCAAAGCAAATCTGTAAAGCAAAGTGTATCTGCAAGGAGGCTTTCGTATGCAAAACGTGATTCTGCAGCCCATCGAGGTGGGCGGACAGACCTTTAAAAACCGCATCATGTTCCCCCCGCTGACCACCGGCTACGAGAAAAACGGCATGATCAGCGAGCAGGACATGGGCTTCTACACCCGTCTGGCAAAGGGCGGTGTGGGTTACATCGTTCTGGGCGATGTGGCACCCATCAACAGCTTTTCTCCCACCCCCAAGCTGTTTGACGACAGCCAGATTCCTGCCTTCAAGGCACTGGCCGACAGCGTACACGCCTACGGCACCAAGCTGGGCGTCCAGCTCTTCCACCCGGAGTACGATGTAGACGTCATCAACGGTCTGTTTATGCAGAAAAAGTTTGATGAGATGCGTCAGCGCCTGCATCACGACATGATGTTCTTCACCGATGAGGTCAGCGAGGAAATGCTGATGGCCATCATCGATAAGATGTGCGCCTGCGCAGTGCGTGCACAGAAGGCCGGTGTGGACGTCATCCAGATCCACGGCGACCGCCTGAACGGCTGCCTGTGCTCCACCCGCATGAACCACCGCACCGATAAGTTCGGCGGCAGTCTGGAGAACCGCGTCCGCTTTGCCCGCATGCTGACCCGCGCCATCCGCAAGGCTGTGCCGGATATGGTCATCGACTACAAGCTGTCCATCGTCACCCCGCAGCGCGGCAAGGGCGGCATTGACGAAGCCGACGCCGTGCAGTTTGCCCAGTGGCTGGTAGAGGACGGCGTGGATATGCTCCACGTTGCGCAGGCCAACCACACCGGCAACATGGCCGACACCATTCCTCCCATGGGCGTACAGCCCTACGGCTTCTTCGTCAAAATCGCCGGGGACATCAAAAAGGCCGTCAATGTGCCGGTCAGCGCCGTGGGTCGTATCGTGGATGCCGAAATGGCTGAGCGTGTCATCGAGAGCGGCATGGCCGACATGGTTGCCGTGGGTCGCCCGCTGCTGGCAGACCCCGACTGGGGCACCAAGATCGCTGCCGGGAAGGCCTGCGATATCCGCCGCTGCATCAGTTGCAACAAGGGCTGCACCGATGCCATCCAGAACCGTCAGTTCCTCTCCTGCGTGCTGAACGCGGAGAACGGCTACGAGAACACCCGCAGCATCCAGCCCGCAGCGCAGAAAAAGAAGATCGCCGTCCTCGGCGGCGGCCCTGCCGGTCTGGAAGCCGCCCGTGTGGCAGCGCTGCGCGGCCATGACGTGACCCTGTTTGAAAAGACCACCACTCTGGGCGGCCAGCTGAACATTGCCTGCGTACCTCCCCGCAAAGAGGAGATGCGCCGCGCCGCACAGGACCTGATCCACGCGGTCTGCAACGCCGGTGTGCACCTGTGCATGGGTCAGACCCGCACCGCAGAGCAGCTGAAGGATGCCGGTTTCGAGGCCGTCATCAACGCTGTGGGCGCACACAGCGCCGCACCCCGCATCCCCGGCATCGACAGCGTGAACGTGGCCGATGCATGGAAGGTTCTGGCCGGTGAGCAGCAGGTGTACGGCACGGTTGCCGTCATCGGCGGCGGCATGGTGGGCTGCGAGACCGCAGAGTATCTGGCTGCCCGCGGCTGCAAGGTATCCGTTATCGAGATGATGGACAAGATCGCCGCAGGCGAGAGCACCACCATTCTGCCCACCCTGCTGGAAAACTATAAGACCTACGGCGTGGAGCAGTACCCCAGCCACAAGGTCAAGGAGTTCCGCATGGACGCCGTCGTCTGCGAGAACAAGGACGGCGCAGAGGTGACCATCCCCTGCGATTACATCGTGCTGGCTATGGGCGCACGCTCCAACGAATTTGACGCTGCTGCGCTGGAAGCTGCCAGCATCCCGGTGTATTCCATTGGCGATGCCGCCGGCAAGGCTGCGGATATCTCCAACGCCATCCGCACCGGCTACGATACCGCCTGCCAGCTGTAAAACAAAAATATCGTTCTATTTGTGGGTCAGAAACGCCTGTGGGCGCTTCTGGCCCACTTTTTTACCCTCTCAGGCGCTCCCGCGCCAGCTCCCCCCAAGGGAGAGCGGACACGCCCGGAAACTTTACGGGTTAGCCGGGAACTGTACCGCCCCGCTTAAGCCTTCCCCCACCGGGGGAAGGTGGCGCGTAGCGTCGGATGAGGGGCAGCACCAGCTCCCCCGAAGGGGTAGCCAAGGATTAAAGCCCATTGCTAAAGTATTAGGCATCATGAGTAGACTTTCGGCAGTGCTCTTGGCTCTCCCTTTGAGGAAAGACTTCCACCCGCTCCGGGGGAAGATGTCGCGGAGCGCATTCAAAATCATCCCACATAAAAAGGCTGCTGCACAAAACCCTGTGCAGCAGCCTTAAGGCAACACCGCACAATTCCCGCCTTACGGCTTAAGCACCGCTCCGGCGGCTGCGGCACGGCATCTGCGTTGCCAAAATGCTCGATAAGACATCCAGTATTATCTGCGCTTTTGGCTTAGCATCTGCCGCACCTCGCTCGCCGTATCGGTACTTAGAATTATGCGGTATTGCCTTAAATATTTTACGTTTACAACAGATCAGATGCTGAACTGCACGGCGCAGAAGGCGGCATAGATGCACAGCAGTGCAATGCCCTGCGGGCGGCTCAGCTTGCCCTTGATCAGAGCGGGCAGGGTGAGCAGCAGCATCACGGCAAACATGACCGGGATATCCATCACCAGCGAGGCGTTCATGCCTGCGATGGTGGAGTTCTGCGGGATGCTGAAGGGTGCCAGCGTGACAGACACGCCGCTGACCAGCACTAGATTGAACACGTTTGCACCGATGACGTTGCCCAGCGACAGCGCGCCGTGACCCTTGGCCAGCGAGGTGATGGCGGTGACCAGCTCCGGCAGCGAGGTGCCCAGTGCCACAAAGGTCAGCGCAATGACCGACTCCGGCACGCCCAGCGCCTGTGCGATGAGGGTGCCGTTGTCCACCAGCAGGTCAGCGCCCACAGCAATGAGCACTGCACCGATGGCCAGCAGCCCCAACTCCTTGGCAAAGGAGCCTTCCTTAGCCTGCTCTTCCTCTTCCGGGGCGGGGGTATTTTTCATAGCCAGCACGTTGCACACGATGTAAGCCACGAACATGGCCAGCAGGATCAGGCCCACCGGGCGAGTGAAGGAGCCGGTGGTGTAGGCCACACCGGCATAGAAAGCGGCAGCCACAAAGAAGAAGGCCACCGGGGTGCGCAGGCTCTTGGGGTCAACCTTGCCCGGGCGCACCGCAATGGTGATGGCGGCGATCAGTGCAGCGTTGCAGATGACCGAGCCGATGGCGTTGCCGTAGGCGATCTCGCCGTGACCGGTGAGGGCAGAGGTGGTGGACACCATGACCTCCGGCAGGGTGGTACCGATGGACACCACCGTGGCACCGATGAGCAGCTCCGGCACATGGAAGCGGCGGGCGATGCCGGTGGCACCGTCCACAAACCAGTCGCCGCCCTTGATCAGGCACAGCAGACCCACGATAAATAACAGAACAGGGATCAGCATAATATCTCTCCTTTTTTAATAATAGCGGCAGAGGCACAAAAAAAGACCTTTATCACATCCAGCCCAAAACGGGAAAATGTGATAAAAGTCTCAAGCATCCGGTACTGCATCGGGCATTTCTGCCGGGGGTGTCGCTGCAGCACAGCGCACCCGTTTTTCAACTAAAGTACGCCCCTTACTCCCTTTTATCCAGAGAATATTATACCTGTTTTCCAGCAAAAGCACAAGGGAAAATATGGGATTTATTCTGCCTTGGTCACTTTTTTGGCGTTGGGGTAAATATGCTCCATGCGGGCGTTGTCGAAATGCTCATCAAGGAACACTTCCAGCTGGCCGTTGGGCGCATCGCCGCTGGTGCGGGCATCGTACCGCGCCAGTGCCAGCGCGCTGGTAAGCATATTCACCGCCATGAATACCTCCAGCGCTGCTGTCATCCACGGACGGATATGGCTGCGCACCTTTTTCATCAGCTTCAGCACCAGCGGGTAGCCGTAGCGCATCCACATCGCCGCCGCAATGCCCCAGAAAAAGCAATACAGCAGGTTGATGCGCCCGCCCAGATTGAACTTGAACTTGCTGTAATCCCAGAACACGGTACCGAACAGCAGCTCTGTAACAGCGCTGCACACATATTCATATACGCCGCCCAGCACTGTGCCAAAGGCAAAAAGATAGCGCTCGCTTTTATCCTGATTCTGCCGCAGCAGCACGGCAGCCATGGCCAGCGCCAGCCCCCACACCACGCTGAAAGGCCCCCATACCAGACTGGAACGGCTCATCCACACCCCGGCGGTCAGGCGGCAGAACACGGTCTCCACCATGTCGCCCAGAAACGCCCCGATGACAAACAGCCACAGCAGGTCTGCCGCGCTGAGGAAGTCGGCTTTCCCCTTCTGCACTGCCATGGGCTGCCGCCGGGCGGCCTCCGGGTAGGCGCGCTGGATGCGCTTTTCCACATACACGGCAATGCGGCGGCGCAAGGTATCGGATCGCGCCTCCAGTTTCTGGTTCAGCTGTTCCAGCACCGGGTGCTGCGCCGCGTACCGCCCCACCAGAACCGCCGAGCCCAGCTGGTCCAGCGCCGCGATGCCGTATGCTTTAGCCGCCGTTGTTTTTGGAATCCCGAAAGTTCAGAGCTGCCATCAGGCATCCAAACGCACCCGCCCAGAGAAGGCCGGTATAGCACAAAGTCTTTTTCTTTGCGACCAACTTTCCTTGGCAAAACTATACGGTTCTTGAATCGTTGCGGTTCGTCTAAATCTGCAAACAAAACGAAAGACCGCGCCGTAAACGGAACACAGCTTACGCAAGCAGGGCATTCGTCTATACAAATCCCTTCCCCAGAGGGCTATCCTTCTGGAATACGCCAAGAAGAACCACTTCCCGAACCCGGTATTCTTTGTGGATGATGGCTGCTCCGGCACGAACTGCGACCGTCCCGACTTCCAGCGTATGCTGACCGAGATCGAAGCGGAATATAGGAACAATTATTGTGAAAAATCATTGTGAGATCGCAGGACTAAATCAGAAAGACCTTGAAAGCCAAGGCATTCTGGCTTAGTCCCTTCTTTTTTTGACCGAAAGCAAAGGACTTTCGCAAGAATCAAACAAGCCGGAGTGCCGTTTTTTTCACGGTAACTGTAAAAGACTGCCCTCCCCCTGTATTGATCAGGTGGTACGGCAGTCTTTATTTTGATTTTGTTCTCTTTCCGGTGATCTTTACTCCACCTTGCAGACTGGTTCCCGGATAACGGTCTTGCATTTTTCCGGGGCAGTGCGGCGGGGATCGCTGAGGTAAATTTCGTGGTGCAGGCGAGCGGAGGTGCAGTCAATTTTATAGTGCCGCTCCGCCGCAAACTGCTCCATTGCGTTGAGCGTTGCGGGCTCGGTATCATAGTTGCCAAGGTGCATGCACTGCACGCACAGGCCCTCATCATAAGTAAAGTACTCCACTTTGCTGAGATCCAGCTCTTTCTTGGCGGCAGCTTCGGCCACGGCCCAATCGAACTCCTGTTTGGTTACAAACTCCGGCAGGCGAATCATGGCGATCCAAGAGAATGTTTCCTTATGGGCGTAATCGACCCGGCTTTGCCCCTCCTGCCACCAAAGGCCCTCCAGCGGCGGCACCACATATTCAAAATAGCCGGGGATCTGGTGGGTACCTTTGTAGCTCATTTTTATGGTAAAGGCAACCGCATACAGCATACCAATGGCCGCCTGATATTCTCCATCCTGCGCGTTGGGGTCACCATGGCCGCGCACCGCCACATAGTTCATGGGCGGCACTTCCAACAGCTGTGGCTTTTGGGGCGGGAGATAAAATTCCTTATACTCCTTTTTATAGTCAAACGGCATCGGTCAGGTCGCTCCCTTCTTCTTTTTGGGCTTTGGCATGGGTAGTTCGCGGCAGGTGGCCTGCACAAATGCAATCATGTGTTCCCGGTCATCCACATCCTCGTACAGAAAATAATCTTTTGCACCATCATACGGCGGGGCTTTGGGCAGCTGCGGAGCAAGGGCTGTCCCCTCTTTGGTAATTTTGATGAACAGCTGGTCATCACACACCAGGGCAAACATTTTGCCGTCCAGATACACGCCATAATCGCCAAACATTTTGTGGTAGGTCACCTGCCCGGCCGGGGCAAGCTGGTCCGCAATATACTGAACAAATTCGGGATTGGAGGCCATAAAAGGTCCTCTCTTTTCATCATCATTTTATAATATTATATCATATTCCCTTACTTTTTACAACCCTTTTTCTTATATAACAACCAGTTGTTGTATGCCGCCGATGCTATAGCCGCATTTTTTACAACTCAGCGCTTTACAGTGGTGCTTGGTTCGGTGTATCATAAAAGAATATTAAGGCAACACCGCACAATTCCCGCCTGACGGCTTAAGCACCGCTCCGGCGGCTGCGGCACGGCATCTGCGTTGCCAAAA
>NZ_PSQF01000094.1:0-10145 GCF_003324125.1 Subdoligranulum sp. APC924/74
CGGCGCTCACCTTTGCAGCATCCAGTATTATCTGCGCTTTTGGCTTGGCATCTGCCGCACCTCGCTCGCCGTATCGGCACTTAAAATTATGCGGTATTGCCCTTATTGCTTACTGCACGCTTTGCATATATTCTTCAATTCTCTGGCTGAAGATTTCCGGCCAGCGGGCGTCGTATTCGGCAAACACCTGCTTGAAGTAATCGGCTTCCTCTGCATCCGGCCGGGCTGTGCGGCGGTAGCAATACAGGGTAATGCCGTCCAGCGGGAACTCGGTCACATATTCATAATGGATGGCAGCAGGGCTTTGGGTGCGCAGCGCTGCGTTGATGGGACCGACAATGCCGCCCTCATCCACACGATCGGTCACCATCACATATTCTGACGTCCAGATTCCCGTGGGGAAGCCATGGGTGGAGGGCACACTGCTCTCCCACAGGATCATCGTTTGCAGCTGGGGGTGGGCCGGGTCACTGTAGGCAAAGGTAGTGCCGCTGTAACCATTGGAATCCATATTGATATAAACGGTCTGGTCCTCGGTGCAATGCTCCAGCACAAAATCTGTCACGGCGCGCATTTGGGCCAGGTCGGTGCGGCGGGTCAGGTCCAGGCTTTCGCTGCTCAGGGCCAGGGTCCGCACGTTTTTACCGGGCAGACGCAGGGCGTTGCCGAAGTTGACCACCAAAAATACGGCCAGAACACCCGCCGCAGCATTGCGCAGCCAGGGCTTTGCCTTTTGCTGGGTCAGTTTGGCGCACAGGCCAAACAGCATCAACAGGTAAAAAGGCGCAAGGATCAGGCTCTGGTGGTCGCCCAGGGACTGGGTACGGGTAAACAGCACCATCGCCCCCAGGCTGGCCGCGGCGGCTACAATAGCCTGTGCACGGGTGCTGCGGCAATACAGCAGCCACACCAAGCCTGCCGCGCAGAGCACCAGCCAGATCAGTCCCTGGGTGCGCAGCTGGCCCAGGCAGTTGTTGCCAAAGCCGCCGCCGTAGTAAGCGCCGTAAATATCGGCGTAGTCGGTTGTCAGGATGGTTTTGAAGGTGGGCAGCAGCGCCCCCACGATGATCACAGCGCTGGGCACGCCGAACAGCAGCATATGTTTGAGGGTACTCCCCAGCGTTTTGCGGCGCACCGCCCCCACCAGCACCGCCAGCACATACACAGCATAAAACGCCAAGATCCAGAACATGTACCAGCGCCGGGTCAGGATCAGGGCAAACGTTGCAGCAAAAATCGCCAACAGCCGCGGCCAGGGCAGCGTTTCAAACCGGTAATCCGCGCACAGCAGGGCGATCACTGCGGCAAAAGTCAGGCCAAAGGCATCCGGCATGCCGTGGGTGGCAGGCCACAAAAACATGGGCCACAGCACCATAACCGCCATACACAGCGGGTAATACAGCGCCGTATGGCAAGCGGGCAACTGCTGGGCCAGATATTTTGCGCCCATCAGCAGCGCAAACCACATGGGCACAAAGCAGGTGATGGCATAGCACACCATAAACGCATTGATGCTGCGCCCGGTAAAGAGATACGGCACACTGATAAAGAGATTCATGAACATCTTATAGTCCGCCGTCAACAGGCTTTCCAGCAGCACATGAATGCCGTAAAATCCGCTTTGACCAAAGCTGCCGAACAGCAGTGTCTGCTTGGCAAAATAGTTGATCGCGTCATCACTGTACACCGTTTGGCGGTAGCACACCAGTGCAGCGATGACCGCAACGCCCACAGCGGAGCCAGCCAGCCAACTGCGCAGGAACGTTTTATCCTGTGCTGCCCTCTGACCGGGGAACACCGTCTGCCAGGTAAAGTGCAGCAGCAGGCACAGCCCGCCCATGCAGACAGCCCACATCAGCACCACCAGCAGCATGCCGCCATAGGCTGTGATCACACCGCCCACCAGAATGGCACACAGCAGCAGCACGCCATACGCCAGCCAGCGTGGACCGGCCGGGAGTGCGCGAAGGTTCGGGAACTGAATTTTTCCCATCGGGGGCCTCCTTTCGCCCTTTATTTGTTTATACAATTTGTTTATATAAAATTATTTTATACAAAGTATTTATTTTGTTCGTGTTGTCCTGCTCTTGTACAACCCTTATGCGGCTTATTTCACAGGGGGGGAACAGTTACACTCCACGCAGTCACACAACACTGCGGGCATCCGGCACTTCCACACTTTGCAAGTCAAATACAAAAGCAGCCCGCGAAACCAAGGCTCCGCGGGCTGCCGGGTTATGTATTTACTTTCTTGCGGCCGCCGGCTGATTCAAACGTTCCAGCTCGGCATTCAGGTCCTGGCTCACACTGCGGCGGGTATCACCTGCGCGGCGCAGGCGGTGGGTGTTTGCATTATTGGCCTGCACCTGCGGCTGGCTGCGCACAGGGCGCACCCGTTTGGCAGCTGGCTGAGCAGACTTATTATGGCGCACCTTTGCCTGGGCAGCGGGACAATTTTCCTTTGCGGTGTTCTCTCCAAAGTGGCGCAGCTCCGCACCAAAGGCTTCAAAATCTGCACCGGTTGCATCCAGTGCCTGATAAATTGCCGTGGTGGCATCATCCAGGTCCGCAGTGGCGGCGCTCAGGCGTTCATCCACGCGGGTCACACGCTCACGCAGCATGGCAAGGCTTGCGGCCAAATCTCGGGCATGCTCTGTCATGCGGCCCTGCTGCTCTTCAGCCTGCTGTTTCAGGCGTTCTTCGGCCGCATCGGCTTTCAAGCGGGCTTCCATCAAAATCTGACGAGCCTCAATGCGGGCTTCCTCGGTCACATCAGCCTGGGGTGCCTTCGGTTCCGGGGCCGGCTCCGGCTTTTCCTGCGGGGCAGGCTGAGGTACGGGGGCCGGTTCCTGCTTGGGGGCAGGCATACCGCCTTTGGGGATCATCGCCTCGTATTCAGCAATCTGCTTTTCGTACTCGTCGATCTGTTTTTGCAGATCGCGGCAACGGAACTGCCATTCCACCACAGCCTGCTGATTTTCTTTATTGCGGCTCAGGTTTGCCGTGGCGCGCTCTTCTACCGATTTGGCGCGGGCGACCACCTCGGCAGCCGATTTTTCCGCAGCTTCGGCGCGCTGGTTAGCGGCTGAAAGATCGCTTTGCAGCTTTTCCACACAGGCACGTGCAGCGGACTGTTCAGAGCGCATTTTATCCAGCTGGGCCTGCAGCTGGGCAATCTGCTCTTCCTGCTCTGCGCTGTGCTGCCGGTTTTCGTTGTCCAGTGCATTGAGGTAAGCCAGCACATCATTTTTATCAAAGCCCCGGAACGTGGTTCGGAACCCTTTTTCCTGCAGGGCTGATAAGGTTTGGCTGCTGGGCATAGCTTTCCTCCTAAACTGGTCAGCGGGCCGTTTTGTTTTTTATGCGAGCATGCCTGCCCGCAGCCGCAAAGGATAGAGAACGCGCAGCGATCAGGAACGCTTGTTCAGGATGCTGAGCAGATCGTTGAAGTAATCACCGTCATCTTCGTTGCTGTCATCTTCCTTGGCAGCGGGGGCGGTGGAAACCGGGGTGTCAACATTGGGGTTGAACACATTGCTGAATACCGGGTTGGGGATGACCGGATCAGCGGCCGGGGCCGGGGCGGGGGCGGGAGCCGGGGCAGGTGCAGCGGCCGGGCGCGGTGCAGCCGGGGCAGCAGCAGGTGCAGCGCCTGCGGCAGCGCGCTGGGCGTTCACAACAGCCTGGATGGGCTCGTCCACGCCAGGCGTGCTTTCAAAGCCGGTAGCCACAACGGTAATGCTCATCTCATCCTGCAGGCGCTCGTCAAACGCAGTACCCCAAATGATGTTCGCATCGGGATGTGCGCTCTGGGTGATCATGGAAGCAGCAGTCTCAACATCGTCCAGGCCGATATCCGGGCTGGAGGTAATGTTGATGATAACGCCGCGTGCACCGGCAATGCTGGTTTCCAGCAGCGGGCTGGAGATTGCAGCCTTGGCAGCGTTTTCTGCCTTGCCTGCACCCTTGGCAACGCCAACGCCCATGTGGGCAAAGCCGGCATCCTTCATGATGGAACGGACGTCAGCAAAGTCGAGGTTGATGAAAGCGGGAACATTGATCAGGCTGGAGATGCTCTCAACGCCCTGGCGCAGCACGTTATCGGCTGCTTCAAAAGCGTTCATCAGGGTGATCTTTTCCTGGCTGATGAGCTTCAGCCGCTCGTTCGGGATCACGATCAGGCTGTCTACATGCATCATCAGGTTGGCAATACCCTGTTCGGCCATGCTCATCTTGCGCTTGCCCTCAAAGGCAAAGGGCTTGGTGACAATACCAACGGTCAGGATGCCCAGGTCATGGGCCGTTTCGGCCACGACCGGTGCAGCGCCGGTGCCGGTGCCGCCGCCCATGCCAGCGGTGATGAACACCATCTGGGCACCTTTCAGTGCATTGGCGATCTCATCCTTGCTTTCCTCCGCTGCACGCTGGCCGACCTCCGGGTCAGCACCAGCGCCGCGGCCCTTGGTCAGCTTTGCGCCAAGCTGAACCTTCTGGGTAGCCTTGGAGTTGACCAGTGCCTGCTGGTCGGTATTCATTGCTACAAATTCAACGCCATTCAGGCCAGCTTCAACCATGCGGTTCACAGCATTGCCGCCGCCGCCGCCAACACCGATAACCTTAATGTTGGTTACATTCTGCATCTCTTCATCGAGAACGAACGCCATAAGTGTATCCCCCTAAAGAATATAAAATTGCAAATGCAACAGGGCCGGATTTCCGCCAGCGGACACACTGACCCCCATAAAGGAAGCGCCGCCCCACACCCCAAACTTTGCTTACGCGCGTTGCGGTGCAGCCAGCTCTTCCTAAGATATCGCATATAACTGTTTATAAGAATAACAAATTCTGCAAATAATTTCAATACCCACACGCTAAAAAGCCAAAAAATAGATGTTCACATTTGTGGGTATCACAAAAAGCCCCGCAGGTTTTGCGGAGCTTTGGTGAATTATGACAATATTTTTACAGTTTTTTCGTCTGTCTGCCAGCTTCTGTCCCGGTGCGGCCTGCCCGGCAGTCGGCCCCCAGGCGGCGCAGATCCCCCGCCAGGTCGGCATAGCCGCGCCGGATATGTCCGGCATCCAGCACCCGCACGCAGCTCCCGTCCCCCACACCAAGGCCCGCCAGTACCAGTGCTGCCCCGCCCCGCAGGTCTGGTGCAGTCACAGTGGCACCATGCAGTTTTGCGCTGCCGCCAAGGTACAGCAGCCGTCCCTCGCTGCGGGCATCAGCCCCCAGGGCGGCAAAGCCCTGTGCACAGGCAAAGCGGTTTTGGAACAGACCGTCATAAATGCGGGATGCTCCCTCCGCCCCCAGCAGCACCGCTGCAGCCAGCGGGGCAGTATCTGTGGCAAGGCCAGGGTAAGCAGCCGCTACAAGTTCCTGACCGCCGCGCAGCTTTGTATCCTGATCCCGCGTGATGCTAAACTCATTTTCCCCGCGGGCAACCTCGCAGCCGCTGCCCTGCAAAAAGTCCAGAAACGCCGCCAGCCACACCGGACTGCACTGCGTTACCGTCACCCGCCCGCCTGCAATGGCGGCGGCGGCCGCATAAGTCGCTGCGGCAATGCGGTCCGGCAGCACGGTATGCACACAGCCGTCCAACAGCTCGCCGCCGGTACCTCGGATGCAGACCACCGGCGTACCCGCCCCCGTGATCTTTGCCCCGCAGGCGTTCAAAAAAGCGGCGGTATCCGCAATTTCCGGCTCGCACGCCGCACCGCGCAGGGTGGTAACGCCCGCCGCACAGCAAGCCGCCAGCATCAGGGTCAGGGTTGCTCCCACGCTGGGCAGGCGCAGAGCAAAATCCGTACCACGCAAAACGCCGTGGCGGCGCAGCACCACGCACTCTGCCGCCGCACACACCTGTGCCCCCATGGCCGTCAGCCCGGCCAGGTGGATATCAATGGGCCGCGGCCCCAGTCTGCACCCGCCGGGCAGCGGCAGCTCTGCCCAGCCCGCGCGGGTCAACAGCGGTGCCAGGTAAAACACCGACCCCCGCATAGCCCCCGCCAACGCCGTGGGCACCCGCCCGCTGATCTGCCGGGCTGGCTGGGTGACAAGGTCCTGCCCGGCCCAGGCCGCCCCACTGCCCACAGCCCGCAGCAGATCCAAACTGGTCTGCACATCCCGCAGCAGGGGCACCCGGCGCAGGGTGCAGGGCTGCGCACACAGCAGCGTTGCCGCCAAAAGGGGCAGCACACTGTTTTTGGCCGCTGCCGGGCGGATGCTCCCCCGCAGCGGGTTCCCGCCTGTTACTTCGATATATTCCATTGCCGCACCGCCCCTCTTTGTTCCCACACCAAAGCGCCCTTTTCTATCATATGCCGCACCCGCACAAAACAGCTCTGTTCCACGGGTTTTACAGCAAAATCGGCTGCAGCTGCACCCCGCGCAGAGCGGCTTCCAGCGTATCCGGCAGCTGGGTAAAATCCGCTTTCAGGCTGCAGGGCTTTTTGTAGCTGTCGTCCTGGCCAAAGGGAATGAAATAATAATTTTTGCGCTGCAGCAGCGTCGCCAGCGCTCCCACGCTGCCGGAAAGCCCATCGTTGGTGGATACCCCGATCACCACCGGCCTGCCGCCGCGCAGCATGCTTTTGGCCGCCAGCGTGACCGGCGTTGCGCTGATGCCCGCCGCCAGCAGCGCCATCGTTGTGCCGGTACAGGGAGCAATGACAAGTGCCTGTGCCATATGCTTGGGGCCAAGGGGTTCCGCTTCCCGCAGATCCTCCAGCGGGCGGTGGCCGGTGGCTTCCTCCAGGCGCTGCTTCCAATCTGCCGCGCGGCCAAAGCGGGTATCCAGCGCCGACGCCGCATAGCTCAGCATCGGCAGTACTTCCCACCCGCAGGCGCGCAGGCGGATGATTTGCGGCAGAACCGTTTCAAATGTGCAAAAGCTGCCGCACAGGGCAAACACCACCGTGCGCGGCGGTTCCAGGCTGGAATTCATCAGCTCACTCCCCTTTCGCTGCGGGCCGTGGCGGCACGCTCCTGTAAAATCACTTCCACGGTATGCGCCACCAGCGCACCGGCGGTTTCGGGCGCACAGCGGGCGGGCAGGCTCAAGGCATGTTCCGCACGCAGGCCCAGTTCCCGCGCGGCGGCAAAATCCGTTCCGCCGGGGCGGCTGGCAAGGTCCAGGATCAGCGCCCCCCTGGGCAGGCAGCGCAGCTGGGCCGCCCCCAGCACCGGGGCCGGTATGGTGTTGATGACCGCATCAAAGTGCGGCAGAAGCTGTTCCAACGCGGTCAGCGGTGCGGCATGCAGCCCCGCGCAGCGCGCTGCGGCCCGCTGTTCCGGCGCGCGGGCGGCAATGGTCACCTGCCCGCCCAATGCCTGCAGCCGCCGGGCCACCGCCCGCCCAATGCGCCCATACCCCAACACTAGGAACTCACTTTCCCATATCGTGCGCTGGCGCAGCTGCATCAGCAGGGCCAGGCACCCTTCCGCAGTGGGTACTGCGTTCAGGCAGGCCAGCTCCGGCCGCAAAAAGTAATCCACCAACTCCACCCCGGCGGCCTGCGCCGCTTTGCGCACCGGTTCGCTGATGCGCCCGCCAAGGGCCAGCGTACCGGGGCGGGCGGCGCGCAGGATGCGGGCAAGGTCCGCCGCCTCGGCATCCATCGGCATAGGCAGCAGGATGTAATCCGCCTGCCCGGCCCCCTCTGCCCCCAGCACGGTATAGCCGCTGTTCTGCAGCGCCCGCGCCGCCGCCAGTTGGCGGGCATCCCGCCCAACCACACAAAAAGTCAAATTACATGCTGCCGCCATAATGCTTCCCCCCGGTGTTGTATCTGGCCGTTTGTTCCATGTTATGCCGGGGTGGGCGGCATGGTTCCGTCAGAACATCAAAAACGCCTGCCGCAAAAAAGTTCCCCCGCCTGCACCACAAAGAATGCAGACAGGGGAATTTTTCTATTTATGGCAACACCGCACAATTCCCGCCTTGCGGCTTAAGCACCGCTCCGGCGGCTGCGGTACTTAGAATTATGCGGTATTGCCTTATCGGTTATGCTCCGTTTTAATAGCTGCGCAGGGCATCGCACTGTCCGCGCAGGATACGCAGCGGCTCCACGGGGGTTTTGCCCACGCGCACTTCCACCACGGTAGCTTTGTCGGTGGTGCCAAGGGCATCGCCCTGGGCCACGATTGCACCTTTTTCTACCGTCAGCCTGCGCAGGCCATAGTAAATAGTCTTTACGCCCGCGCCGTGCTCGATCACCAGCGTATTGCCCACATTGGGCAATTTTTCCGCCAGCAGTACCTTGCCGCCCGCCGGGGCAATCAGGTCGCACCTGCCGGAAAGCACCACATTGATGCTGGTGCGGCCGGTACCGGTGTTGTTCTTGCGCTCGGTCTGGGTACGGTTGACATATTCGGTCAGGCCATACGGCAGGGTGACCTCCACCTTATCGCTGAACGGCGAAGCAAACCCAGCGTCCGCCCAGTAGATGGTATCCGATGCCGTATCCAGCAGGTCCAGCACTTCCTGCGGGGTATCATCCGCGCCGACATACGGCGTGACCAGCCTGGACTTGGAAGTATAATCCCGAAAAGATGCGGCGCTCTTGCTCACGTTCAGGGTAAGCTCCTGCACCTCGCCGTCCACGGTGACCTTGATGGTATAGCTGCCAGGCTCGGTTTCCAGCGGGACCGCCAGGTAAGCCACCCAGCCATCGCCGGTCGCGCTGGCACGGAAGCCGGTATCCGGCAGTTCTGCCGTCAGGCTTGGCTTGGTATCCGTCTGCTGGCCCGTTACCTTTACGGCCACAACGCCACCCGGCGTAACAGCCTGGGTATTCAGCCGCACGGTAGCCTTAATCGTTACATCAAATGTGAACTCATAGGTCTGGTGGCCCGAAACTGTCGGTTCGCTCTGGTAACCCTCGCCACTGCTGACCACCAGCTTGGCGGTGTAGCTGCCGGGCGTGGTAAAGCGGTAGGCGGCAAATTCCTGGGCACTGCCGCTGAACACTTCCTGCTTGTTCTCGTCCTTAACGGTCACTTCGGCGCTGCAGTCCGCCGGGGTCACCCGCAGCGTCATGGTGCCGCCGCCAAAATCAGATTCCAGCGCTGTGGGAGTGCTGGAAAGTGTCTCGGCATAGGTACGCTTAAGGTGGTTGCCTGCCACCGGCACCTGCCAATGGTACGCCACGGGGTCCAGCTGCTGGCCCGCCACTGTTACCGTAACGGCAGGAATCATATCCGGCGTGGCTTTTTTGTACAGCCAGTATATGCCGCCTGCGGCGATCATACCCGCCAGCAGCACCACCAGCAGCAGCCAGCCGATCAGCAGCCGCACGGCGCGGCCCACTTTGCTGCCAGTCGATTCCGGCGTATCTGCCTCTTTCTCCGCCTGTTCTGCTTCGGCATCCTCGATCTGTTCAATCGAAACCTGGACCGTTCGGGTGATCTCCGCCTTGCGCCGCTCTGCTGCAGCGCGCTGTTCCGGGGTCAGTTCCGGTTCGTCATCCTCCGGCTCCGTGGCCTGGGGCAGCTGCGCGGCTTTGGGTTCCTGCACCGCCTTTTCCGGCATTTCCGGCGCGGCGGCTGCTTCAGCCGGTTCGGCCACAGCGGCAGGTTCCGGCGTTTGCGGTTTTTCCGGCGCTTCCGGGGGTTCCGGCCGGGGCTCAACATATTGCTGCGGTTTTGCTTCCAGCTTGGGGGCAGCCTTTTTGCGGCGGCGTTTGCCGCCTGCCTGCCCGCTGCGCGGCGCTTTGGGCTTGGCTGCCACCTGTTCCGGGGCGGCAGCTTCGGTCTGCTCGGCTTGTTCCGCCCGCGTTTTTGGTTCTTGCGGGGATTTTGTATTTTGGGGTTCGCTTTTTTGTTTTTGCGTGCCCGTTTTGCGGTGCGCAGTATTGCTATTGCTGGCATGGGGTTTGGCCGTCCTGCCTCGCCCCGTGCCTGGAGCGGTTTTGCCCTGCGTGCACTGCCCGCCCCTGGCTTTGGGCTTTGGCTGCTGCGCCGGCTCCATCGCAGTCTGTGTTACCTTCTCTTCGTCCATCGCTTTCTCCACCAACATTTGCGATTTATCGTTGCTCTAAGGCAACACCGCTCAATTCCCGCCTGACGGCTTAAGCACCGCTCCGGCGGCTGCGGCACGGCATCTGCGTTGCCAAAATGCTCGATAATGTCGGGTTGCGGTA
>NZ_PSQF01000095.1:0-9435 GCF_003324125.1 Subdoligranulum sp. APC924/74
TTTTTGAGCTTTCCAAACGCCTTTTTAAAAGCTTTCCACCCGCACGCTGTCCGGTTCCCCGCTGCGTTTTTGCTGGTACATCGCTTTTATTTGGCTTTCGAAGAGCTGCTGTCTTGCGCGACAGCTTATTTATAATACCACACTTTCGCCTAAAGTCAACACCTTTTTTCAAAATTTCTTTCAAGTTTTTTCAAACTTCTTTTTTAGTCCTTCCCAATATCCATGCAAGCACCCTCCGGGCCGCAGTTCGCACACCAAGCCAAAAGCAAATGTCCCCCCTGCCGCCAATAGCATCGCCAGTGCAGAATGCTGCAAATGCAGCAAGCAGCCGCCCGCAATTACTGCAGCCGGTACGCTCCACCATATACAGTAAGTCTTCAGCTTAACGGCACTCCCTTGCATCCAGCGGCAGACATACCAGTATTTCACCACCCCTTCCAGCAGCGCCTGCGCACAAAGTGCATACAGCATCACCAACCGACTGCCCCGCATAACAAACAGCAACACCAGCATAACCCCCAGTGCAGCTTCGCGATACAGGTTATCTTTCTTTTCGTTCCCCGTCATTTGCAGCACCCCGCTGCAGGGTCCAAGTGTCGCAATCAAAATAAACACCAGCGCACACCCAACAAACTGTTTGGTGTAAGGCAACAGCTCTTCCGCCAGAATCGACAGCAGCACCTGCGGATAGCCCACCAGCACAACTGCCATACTGCCGGCAAATAACATTTGAATCCGCATAATGGACGCATAGCACTGCTTGATTCCCGCTTTATCCCCTGCATGATACATGCGCGAAAATTCTGGCAGAAACACTTTTGCTGTTGGACCAGAGATGAAGTTGACAAGCTTTTTTACCATCAGCACTACACTGACAATTCCCGCTTCAAACGCGCCTGTGAAAAAGTACTGCAAAAGGATTGGCATTTGCGAAATCAACGCCTGTATCAGATCCGCCCGTTGATAGCTCCCCCATTTGCGCAAAGAAAGTTCCTTCGAGATATCCCTCCGGGGTTCTCTGTCCCGCTTTATCAGGAAAAGCACCAGGATTCCCGCGTATTGTATCACATACAGCGCCAGCAGTGTGCCAAGCGAGAGTCTTTCCGTTTTATATAAAACCAGTATTCCCAATACAAGGAACAGTCTTCCCAGCACATACTCTCCGAATAAGGCACATCCCGGCTGGCCTTGCGCCATCATTGTGCTGCTATGGTCCATTACCAGAAGTTCCATCCCGGTAATTAGTGCTATGACCGTGTAACCGCCCCGTCCTTTTTCCAACGCCAGTACCAACGCTAATGTCGTCAGAACTGGCAGCACATAACAGCTGTAATATTTTGCCTTGAACCGGCGCAGCTCTGTTCCCTTATTTGATAAGTAAAAAGTATTGCATTTCGTAATACCGGAAAACAATACCCAGTACACAAGATCCGCCGCACTGACCCAGGTAGAGTAAGTTCCGTATCCCGCAAGGCCCAGCATCCGGGTGATCATAACCTGCAGCAGCACTTCCAGCACTGCACCAAGCCCTTTTAATATTACACTAAGTAGAAAAACGATACTCAAAATATTTTCTCCATACCAGAACTATGCTGCCCAGAAAAACTGATACGGCATCGTCCCGCCAATATTATTTATCAGCAGCCGCAAAACATATTGGAGGCCCGCCGCCACTGCCAACCATTGGATTGTCGCAGCCCGTCTGCGCGGGCAGTTTATATACTCCAACATGCGTGGAAGCAATACGATCAGGTACGGCCCAAACAACGCAGCCATCCGCGCCGCAGAGGCTAGCCCAAGGTTCAGCCCGTACAGCGAAAGTGCCGCCATTGTGAGAAATAGTCCCTGCGGTTCCTTGGATTCCAGCTTTTTGCATTCCTCTGGTGTCATTTTGTAAAGAACAAAGGCAACCAACAGAGCATAAAACGCACCAACCGCAATGGATTCCATTCTGCTGTTGCTCTTCGTAAAATATTTTGCCAGCGCATAGGGCAGCAAATTTGCCACGCGCCCCGCCACAACCGGATATGCTGCGCCCAAAATGCAAGCTGCCATGGTACAGTACAACACATGGCGATATTTCCACCGCCGGTTCACCAACCAATACAGCGGCAGAAAGACCACTGCACTTTTGTGGAACGATACTGCCATCAGAATTTGCAAAAAGTACGGCGCAAGTTTTCGCTCCTTGATCCAGTGGAATGCCGTATAACCCAGTAAAATTGCAATCGCATTGCGGGCCACATTCATTTCTGTCTGATAAACACCCAGCGTAAGGTAAAGCCAGATACTCAGCATAGCATTGGGGGATTCCCGCCGCAGCCAGCGGTAAAGCAGCGCTATAATCAGCGCACTGTTTGCCACTGTAATCCACTGTGGCGCAGGCAAATAAATGCTGAGGAGCTTATTCAGCAGGCGGTACCCAGGTTCCAAGTCCAATTCCCATGTCCGGCGGGGCGTTGGGTAAAGCTGGGCGGCAAACAGTTCTTTCCACGAAATCTGTGGGAATTGTTGATAAATGCAGACATAATACTTGGTATCCACACCAACAGTCTGTGCCCGCATTGCCATAAAAAACCACAGCATCACACAGGACATGGCCAGTGCCACACGCTGCGCGCTCCTGCCCTGCCGCCGTGCCAGCACGCAGAGGCGCGCCGGGTAGGCAAGCAGCAGGCAAAGCACAAGGTAAACACTCATTTTTTCTATCATGCTATTTCAAAACAGCGCCAGCCGCACCTGGTAGACGGCCGCGTTGATCCCGGCAGGCAGCAGCGCTGCGCACCCAAGCCCTGCACGCAGCAAAATATTTTGCAGGTTCGGTCTGCCTTTCCAACTGCTCAGCGCCTGCTTTGCCTGGTGTTTCTGCCCTGCAATCAGGCTTGTATAAATATAAACTGTCATCTTAAAATCGTATTTTCTCTGGATCGCCGCAATCTCGGCCTTGCTATGGTTCGGATTCTTCAGTTCCTCTTCCAAATCCTGCATAAATGCCTTGGCGTGGGCCACTTTTACCCGTGTTCTGGCGTTGGCTTCTGCCCCACGGTTATAATCCACGCAAACACGGGAGGCATAGGCAACACACGGGTTATTTCTCGCCAATCGCGCCCAAAGATCCAGATCTTGCCCGATTTTTTCACCCAGCCGGAACTCACCCGCCGCCAACAGTGCCGTGCGCCGCACCGTTGTGGCGGAGGTCCAGACAAAGTCATAACCCTTGCCCAGTGTTTCCCAGTAGCTAGGCAAACAGCCATTCGCCTGCGGCAGTCTGCGCGATTCCTTGCAGCGGCCATTGGCGTAGATAATACGGTAGGCCGTAACAAAGATATCACTTTGGGGATATTTCTGCACGATGGTTTCGATATTTTGCAGATAATCCGGATGCCAGGTATCATCAGCATCCAGAAAGCAGATGTACTCCCCCGCCGCCAGCTCAATGCCCTTGTTGCGTGCAGCAGATACGCCCTGGTTCACCTGCTGCACAACCCGGATCTTATCCGAACGCACCTCTTTGCATGCCTGCAAAGAGTGGTCCGTTGAACCATCATCCACCACGATCACTTCATAATCAGGGAATGTCTGTGTCAGAACGGAGCGCAGGGTGCCGGCAATGTAATGCTCCTTGTTGTAAAGCGGAATCACCACGCTGTATTTCATACACAGCCCCCCCCACATTTTCACTATCTTTTATGATTTCATAAGGTGCTCTACGTATATCTTAGCAGTTTCCTTAAACGATGTATAGATATTTTCGGTATATTTATAAGTGTTTTTCCTGATTTTTATCTAAGGCAACAACGCACAATTCCCGCCTTGCGGCTTAAGCACCGCTCCGGCAACTGCGGCACGGCATCTGCCGCACCTCGCTCGCCGTATCAGCACTTAGAATTATGCGGTATTGCCCTAAAATATCAAAAAATCATATTTTTGCCAGAATAGGCAAACTTCATTTCGGCTGCATACACACAGTCAAAAGGTTATCACATCTTCCCGGGAATTTCCATCAAGCTGCGTATTGACTATCGAGCTTTAAAAGAGTACGATAGTGCGGACAAGATGAAGGAAGGGATTTGTATGGAAGTTAGTCTTTTGCTGATGGAGCAGATTGCTCAACTATTCATTGTCCTGCTGATGGGGTACATTGTGGTCAAGGCCAAATTGCTAAAGTCCTCTGACAGCAAGGTGCTCTCTGTTGTTTTTGTGTATCTGATTATGCCTTGCGTAGTTCTGAATGCGTTTCAGATTGATGATACTCCTGAAATTCGTGCTGGGCTTCTGTATTCGATGGCGATTGCCGTGGGGATGCACGTTGTCTTTCTGGCGTTCGATACAGTGATACGCAAGCCGCTGAAATTGGATGCAGTCGAGAGAGTCAACATCATCTACAGCAATGCGGCAGCATTGGTTATTCCGTTGGTACAAGCTTTACTTGGCAGTGAGTATGTTGTATACTCTTGTGCCTTTGTCATCGTGCAGTTGATTTTACTTTGGACCCACGCAAGCGCCTGCCTGCAAGGGAGTACCAAGTTGGAATGGAAAAAGATTCTGACCAATGTCAACCTGATTGCGATTGTGGCAGGAGCGCTCTTGTATCTGTTGCACATTTCTTTGCCAGCGCCAATCGTGAGCACACTCAGCAGCGTAGGAAATATGATTGGACCTATGGGAATGCTGCTGGCCGGCATGGCAATCGCAGAGGTCCCGCTGAAAAAGGTATTTTGCACACTGCGGAACTACCTCCCTGTTGTGCTTCGTCTGCTGGTGGTTCCTGTAATTGTTCTTTTATTACTCCGGGTGGTACATGCAGCAGGTTGGATTTCCGATGGCAAGGCAATTTTGATGACAGTTTATCTCTCTGCCATCACACCCTCCTGTGCAACTGTCACTTCCATGGCTCAGCTGTACAATCGTGATGCGGCACATTCAAGCGCATTGTATGTTCTCAGCACGCTTTTGTCAATCTTCACCATGCCGCTGATGATCGGTCTGTTTGAAGTACTGATTTGAAATTTCTCATACAAAAAGCCCCTTCCCGCTGCATTCGCAGCCGGAAGGGGCTTTTCTATCGTGTATTCAGTCTGCCGCAGGGTACCCACGGCAATCGTTGGCAGTTGTTATTGCTCAACAGGGGTTGCCTGCTGCCCGCCGGAACCCGGCGCACGCAGTAACATTTTGCCAACTGCTAATTTCACGCTATTTTGTTGGGAAGATCTCTATTACAGCTCAGCGAAGTACTTAATGGTACGAACCATCTGGCTGGTGTAGGAGTTCTCGTTGTCGTACCAAGAAACGACCTGAACCTGATAGGTGTCGTCGTCGATCTTAGCGACCATGGTCTGGGTGGAATCGAACAGGGAGCCGTACTTCATGCCGATAACGTCAGAAGAAACGATCGGATCCTCGTTGTAGCCGAAGCTCTGGGAAGCAGCAGCCTTCATAGCAGCGTTGATAGCTTCCTTGGTGACATCCTTGCCCTTAACGACAGCAACCAGGATGGTGGTGGAGCCGGTGGGAACGGGAACGCGCTGAGCGGAGCCGATCAGCTTGCCGTTCAGTTCGGGGATAACCAGGCCGATAGCCTTGGCAGCGCCGGTGGAGTTAGGAACGATGTTCTGAGCACCAGCACGAGCGCGGCGCAGGTCGCCCTTACGCTGCGGGCCGTCCAGGATCATCTGGTCGCCGGTGTAAGCATGAACGGTGGTCATGATGCCGGAAACGATCGGGAAAGTCTTGTTCAGGGTGTCGGCCATAGGAGCCAGGCAGTTGGTGGTGCAGGAAGCAGCAGAGATAACCTGGTCATCCTTGGTCAGGGTCTTCTCGTTGACAGAGTAGACAATGGTCTTCAGGTCGTTGCCGGCAGGAGCAGAGATAACGACCTTCTTAGCGCCAGCAGCGATGTGAGCCATGCTCTTCTCTTTGCTGGTGTAGAAGCCGGTGCACTCCAGAACAACGTCAACGCCGATCTCGCCCCACGGGCAATCCTTAGCGTCCTTAATGGCGTAGATCTTGATCTCCTTGCCATCGACGATGATGGAATCCTCGGTAGCTTCGACGGTGTGCTTGTTCTCACCGATCTTGCCCAGGAAAGAGCCCTGAGCGGTGTCGTACTTGAGCAGGTGAGCCAGCATCTTGGGGCTGGTCAGGTCATTGATGGCAACAACTTCGTAGCCCTCAGCCTCAAACATCTGACGGAAAGCCAGACGGCCGATACGGCCAAAACCATTGATAGCAACTTTAACAGCCATAGTAAAATCCTCCCAAAGATTTTATATTCGGAACGGGGTTGAACCCGCCCCACCCAAGCGGCTTATTGCCGCTTTCCGGTTTGATTCTATTGTACCCCATTCCTGCCAAAACTGCAAGAGGGGCTGTTATTATTTTAACGCAAATTGAGCAAAAATTATGTTTTGGGCAAAAAAAGCAGCGGTTTTCAACGCCAATTTGGCGTATTGTCAATAACTGTATGGCCTTTGGCGGTATTTTTCGGGCATACTATCCTTGCCCTGGCACCGCGCCGGGGTAAATGCCACAGGTTTTGCCCCATTTATCACCACACGGAGGCTGCTGCCATGGTTCCACCTTCTGCACGTTTCCCCACCCGGCGCGCCGCCCTGGCGGAAGAAGCCGCCCGCCGGGCGCTGGCCGGGCTTGGGCCGGAGCTGGTTCTGCCGCAGCTGCGGGCGCAGACCGTGCAGGAGCTGCTGGCCCAGCCGGGCGGTGCGGGGTGCGAATTATGCGGCACGCTGCAAACACTGACCGGGGCACTGACCCAATGCGTGCGCCGCCGCCCCGGCTGGCTGTACGCCATGTTCCCGTCGGGGATCACCTGCCCTGTTCCAGCGCGCCCGGCGCTGGTGCAGGCCGCCGTCCTGGAAGCCTTGCGCCCTGTTTTGGCCTGCGGCGGGCAGGCGGTGCTGGAAGTAAAGCCGCGTTCCCGCGCTGTGCTGCTCTGCCTGCGGGGCGGTGCCCCCGCCGGGGTGCTGCCGCTGTGGCAGGCGCTGGCCCGGCAAAGCGGCGGGGCTGTGGTGTTTGACAGCGGAGCACAGTTTGCCGCGGCTGCATTTTTGCCCCTTTGTCCCGGCTGCCGCATACAAAAATCCCCCAGCACGCAGGAGCTGCTGGAGGATCGGTTCAGTCTGCCTTATCTTTTTTTGTCGGGTTACTGCGCGGGACCGTGGTAAGCATGGCCGCCAGCCCGCACAGGCCAATGCAGCCCATGGCCAGGCTGGTCAGCAGGGTTTGTTCAGAGACGCTGCCGCGCACCAGCTCAAAGATGGCCTGCGGCAGTTCGTGGCAGGTTGCAAAGTAAAACGCCAGGCTGCCGTACTGCTGCACCGTGCAGCCATAGGTACCGCCGGGAACATACAGCAGCTTGCACAGCATCCCCACACAAAGCAGCGCGCCCAGCGCCCCCAGCACCCGGAAGGTACAGCCAAGCCGCGCCGATGCCGCCGGGATGATGGAAAACCGCTGGATCAGCACCCACAACAGCGCCGCCGTAGGGATCAGGCACTGCACGGCGTTGGGCGGCATGGCAGTTCCACGCCCTTCCGGGGTCGAAAGAACCCGCCAGCCCATAGCGAAGAACCACACGCCCGCCGCCGTCAGCAGCACCATGCTGGGCCACACCACTGTGGCGCTCAACAGCTGCGAAAGCCCCGCCAGTACCAGCACAGTCCCCGTTACCGCCATCATAACACCCATCAGGCTTTTTCTGCCGGGGGCAATTTTTTCATCCGCCCTGCGGCCCATCACAAGCAGCGCCGCCGCACCAACCAGCGCGGTCCCCCAGCGCGCCGCCGATGGCCCCACCGTGGGAAAACTGGTTTCCGGGTCCGTAAACAGCGCCAGATCCACAATGCGCAGCGCCAAAAACACCAGGCACAGCGCTACCGCCGGCCACGGCGAATATTTGTTCTTTGATTTTTTCATAGGACAGCCTTTCCCGCCGGGCATAAATTCCCCTTGCGGCGAATACAATGGTAACAGGCTCCGGGGTCAAGATGCAAGACAAGCCCCGCCAGTGCTATTTATTATACGGTTCTCCGCGGCAAAATGCAAGGTTTTGCCGTGCGCCGCACCTGCCGGAATGGAGGGATCTGCCGTTTTGAAGCGCACACTGCTCTGTGCCGCCCTGCTTACCGCGTTAAGCACTGCGGTGCCGTTTCTCTGCCTGCTGTTCCCCAGTGTTCCGGTACAGGCTGCCCCCACGGTTACGCCGTCCGCCGCGCCTACTGCGGCAGCACAGCCGGAAAGCACTGCCGCGCCTTCCGCTGCACCCACATTTCCCCAAACCATCACCCTGCATGATGAAGCCAGCGGTTCCGACTTCACCATTTCCGCTGTGGATTTTATGGTCGGTGCTGCCGCCTGCGAGATGCCCGCAACCTGGCCGGACGATGCCCTGCTGGCCCAGATGGTTGCCAGCCGCAGCTATGCGTTGTACTTATCCGCTCAGGGGCAGAGCTTTACCGCCAACAGCGCTTTGTGCAGCGGCTGGACCAGCAGCGAGGTTCTGCAAAGCCGCTGGGGCAGTGATTACGCCGCCAACATGCAGCGCCTGCAATCTCTTGCCGCCCGTACCGGGCAGGCGGTGCTTTTATACAACGGACAGCCTGCCGCTGCCTGCTACCATGCCATCAGCAGCGGCCACACCGAAGCCAGCCAGAACGTGTGGGGCGGCCAGCTGCCTTACTTATGCGGCGTGGATTCCGCATGGGATAAGTTTGCCGATGGGTACGAAGTGACCATTCAGTACAGCGCCGAGCAGGTACGCACCGCGCTGGAAGAATTGGGCCTTACCCCCGATGATTCCCCCGAAAGCTGGGTCGGTGCTTCCACCTGGGACAACGCCGGGTATGTGCGCACGCTGGAGCTGTGCGGCCAAATGGTGAGCGGGCTGGAGGTGCGCAAGGCCCTTGATTTGCGCAGCACCTGCTTTGCCATTGCCTGGCGCGGCGGGCAGTTTGTCATCACCACACGCGGGTACGGCCACGGGGTTGGCCTGAGCCAATATGGCGCTAAAGCCATGGCCGAAGGCGGCGCGGGTTGGGAGGACATTTTGGGGTACTATTTTCCGGGAACGGAAATTGCAAGTTAGGAGTTAGGAAGTAGGGGTTAGGAGTTTTCTCAATAATTATAAATTAGGAATGAGCAATGAGGAATTGGAGGTAGAGATTAGGCATTATCTTTTATTCTTTAGCCGCAAGCCGCAATCTTCACCATTTCTGTAGGGAACGGTCTTGACCACTCCGGAAGCAAAATTGTATCCATCATATTCTTCCCTATACAAAAATCACCACGCCCGCAACTGGTCTTTGGGACCGGCTGCGGGCGTGGTGTATTCATCTTAGGCGATACCGCATAATTCTAAGTGCCGATACGGCGAGCGAGGTGCGGCAGCTGCTAAGCCAAAAGCGCAGATAATACTGGATG
>NZ_PSQF01000096.1:0-9200 GCF_003324125.1 Subdoligranulum sp. APC924/74
CATCCAGTATTATCTGCGCTTTTGGCTTAGCAGCTGCCGCACCTCGCTCGCCGTATCGGCACTTAGAATTATGCGGTATTGCCTTTAATTGGCTTCGCATAAAAAAGAGTAATAGTCGTGTGGTGCCCACGGCGGCACATTTTAACTAGGTCAGCTGCTCCGGCAAGAAGTATTCTGGCCAGAGCTGCCAACCTGTTTTATTCGCACCGCTGCGGGCGGTGCACCGACATTATTCTTTATTCATTATTATTTATTATTTCATTCCTGATAGAAAAATAGCGCCCGACGGTTTAAGCGTACCTGTCGGGCGCTGTTTGTTTATTTGCTTATTTATCCGGTTCACAGTCCAGAATGGAGGGAATATTGGCCCATTTATCCGGTTCGGCCTCGTACCGTTCGTGCAGCCAGGCAACGGCGGCATCGAGCCCCTCCTGATTGCCGGGGAACTCTGCCATCTCCTGCTTTTCATCGGCGGTGTGTTCCAAGCTCCATGGGCCGGGCCAGATGGTGGCGGTCAGATATTCGATCTTCCGCTTGCCGCTTTCATCGGCGGGGTCAGCTTTTTTGGCGGGGGCTACCAGATAGCGCATGCCGCCCTGTGCGCCGGAGTACGGGTTGCCGCAGTGGAACCAATGGTAGATGGGCAGGCAGTCCAGCATAAAATCTCCTCACTTTCAGGTTTTGCTGCGGTTCAGTTCCGCGCGTAGTTGGATCAGGCGGGCAATATCTTCCTTATCGGCCTGGGTCAGTTGGTCTTTCAGGTTCTGGTAGGCGGCAATGGGTTCGTCCTGAATCAAAGCGTCCAGTTCCGTCCCGGCAGGGGAGCCCTGCCACCCGGCTAGATAGCCGGGCGCCACGCCAAGGCAGGCGGCAATGCTTTCCAGCTTATCCAGCGGAATATTGGTTACAATGCCGGTCTCGTATTTATAAACCGCTTGTTTGGTCACATGCACCTGTTCGGCCAGCTGCTCCTGTGTCAGCCCTTTGGCGGTGCGTGCTTCGCGGATGCGTTCCCCAATGGTCATGCGGATCACCTCCCAAAAAGTATAGCAAAAAACCTGCGGGTTTACAAGATAATAAAAATAACTTGACAAGTTACGGCAAGGATGCTATCCTGTGAGTGACCTGATAAGTTTCAAAAAGGAATGGTCTCTTTCGGCTGCAAAACAGGCAAATACAGAGAAAACAACAAAGCGGCGGCAGCAGGGCCGCTTTCATTTGAAGCACAAGTAACTTATCAGGTTTCAAATGGATCATAAGGAGGAATGGAATGACCCACGAAATTGAACTGGAAGGATATTACCCTAAAATTCTTGGCAGCCCCATGCGTATGCTGTGCCTTGGCACCAAAGCCAGCTATGGCATGGAGGTTCTGCATTTCCGGCGCGGCACCGGGTGGGATGGCCTTGCGCTGGATGTCACGTTTACCCTGGACCCCCAGGCGGAGGGGACAACGGTGCTGGCGGATGCAGGGGACACCGTAGCGGTGCCGCCCGCCGCCACAGCGCAGGCAACCAACAGCGGCAGCGTTACGGTGCGCGGCGTGCGGGATGGCGTGCAGTGCATCAGCTGCAACATCCCATACCTGGTGCTGAACCACGCCCCGGTGCCCGGCCAGCAGACCGACCCGGCGGAAAGTGTGTGGAAACAGTATGCCGATAAGCTGATCCCCGCGGGCGGCAGTACCGGGCAGGTGCTGACCAAGGCGTCCGCGCAGGATATGGACCTGTACTGGGCCGACGGCACCACCACCCAAACCGAAACCACACCCCACATGCTGACCAACGCGGGCCGCAGCAAAAAGAAAGCCATTGTATCGTTTGTGGATGACGACTGCCGCAGCGAAGCGTACACCGTGCTGTTCCCGCTGGTGCAGGAGCTTGGTATGCCTTATACCGTGGCTTGCCCGGCGGGGCTTATGGGCAAAACCGGCCGCATGACGGTGGAACAGCTGCAGGAAATGGCGCGCAGCGGCGTGACGGTGGCATGCCATACGATGACCGAAACCGATATGGAGCAGGATACCCCCGAAACGCTGGAAGCCACCCTGCAGCAGTTTGAAGCAGAGATGCGCCGCTGGGGCATCCGCGGGGTGCGCAGCTATGCCTATGTGAACGGGCGCTATAAGGCGGACTGCCTGAACACCGTAAAAAAGCATTTTGACCTGGGCCTTACGGTGGAAAAAGGCATCAACCAGATCCCGTATGAAAGCTGCCGCATGAAGCGCGTGGAAGTGTTCCCAAAGAACAAAAGCTACACGCTGGAGGATGTAAAAGCGTGGGTAGACAAAGCCGTGCAGGATGGCGGCTGGCTGATTTTGATGACCCACGCATGGTACACGACCTTTGATGCAGCACAGCTCAAAGAGCTGGTGGGTTATATCCGGGCCAGCGGTGCGGAGCTGATGGACCTGTACGATGCACTGGATGCCACCGGCAACGTGGTGGAAGCGGGCGACTACCAAAAGCCGGGCGCGGATGCAGCGGAACCGTTTTTTGTGGTGGATGCGGATGGCCGCGCCTGGACCAACGCGCTGGAGAACTTACGCCCGGCAGATGGCATCACCAATGTGGGGGCAGCCCTGCAAAGTGGATATGTGATCTCCACCGCCACCGGCAAGGCAATCAAAACATCAGATACCGGGTTCCGGGTCACCCAGCCGGTGGATGTGACAAGCGCGGCCCAGGTGTTGGTAACGGCCTGGGCGTATACGGGTTTTGCGCTCTATTCTTTCTTTGATGCGGCGGGTACCTGCCTTGCCGTAAAAGCGGCCGATGCCGATTATGCTGTGGGCGGCAATACCCTGACCCGGCAGGCAGTGACCGTGCCGCAGGGGGCAGCCACTTTGATCGTGGCGGGCAATTTGTACCAGGCGCTGCCCGCCGTCAGGCTGGTCAGCGCGGCAAACCTGGTGCAGCAGGTAAAAAGCATGACGGTTGCCTGGCACGCCAACTATGTGCTCAAAATTTCCGGCTCGACCGTCAACTATGCAAGCGAGAATCGGCGCATCAGCGAAAAAGTTGCCGCTGCGGCAGGGGATACCTACCGCCTGAGCTGTTCGGCCAACTGGAACAACGCGCTGTATGTGATCTATGCGGCAGACAACAGCGTGCTGGCCTACCGCCAGGCCCCCAACAATGCCGCCGGTGAGGTACTGACCGACTTTGCGGTGACAATGCCGGAAAATACTGCCTATTTCCGCGTGGCAGCAAACCTGGAAATCCAGCCGGAATCCTACGCGGTGGCCCGATACACCACCCGCATTGCGGCCAAAGCCCCGGTGCTTACGGTTGCAGCGGTGCGCACCCTGCTGGATATTTTGCGGGCGGGGACCTATACCCAAAGCCAGCAAAGCGCCATCCAGAATCTGGAAAATGCACTGCTGATCATAGACTGACAATACAGCGCGGCTTTTCAACAAAAAATCCAAAGGCTGTTGAATAAAAAGAAAAAGCGCAGAACCACTTTTGGTTCTGCGCTTTTTTGGAGCGGGATACGAGTCTCGAACTCGCCACCTACTGCTTGGGAAGCAGTCACTCTACCGGATGAGCTAATCCCGCATCGGTAGCTTTTATTATACTTCCCAAGTTCCGGTTTGTCAAGCCCCGGTCGAAGGTATCAGCCGTCAACGGATTCAATCGCGCCAACGGGGCAGGTCTGCATGGCATCGGTGGCGGCGGCTTCATCGGGGCCGGTTACATCGGCAGGGGCAGCGGCTGCGGTGCCGCCGTCCGTCATGGTAAAAACTTCGGGGCAGGTGCTCACGCACAAACCGCAGCCGATGCAGTCGGCATTTACATGGAACTTCATGGGCAGTCATCCTTTCACGATGTGTTATCAACAGTATGCCCAATCAGCGGCAATCAATCCATGCTTTCTGCGTTTTCTGCGGCGGCTTCCCCGGCGGCATAGGTTTCGTTGGTGTGGCCTGCAAAGGGGTAGGTACGGGTTTCGGTGGCGGTAATGCTGGTTACGCCGAACCAGCGGGCGCGGCCCAAAGCGAGGGAATCCTCACCGTTTTCGCGGATATCCGGCAGGCCGTATGCGCCGCACCATTTGGTGTAGGGTTCGATACCATAGCTAATAATGTTAGCCGCGGCGGGCTCATCCAGCTCGCTAATCTCCTGCCGCAGCGTCTGGGTGCGCACATGGTCCATCATCCAGTAGCTGGCAATGTCATACCCGGCTTCCAGCATGTGGATGCCGCAGACGATCCCCACGCAGGCGCTCAGGCAGGCAAGGCCCCGGCGGAACGCTTTGCTGTTCAGCTGTACCAGGCAGGCGGCGCAGGCGGCAGCCAGCAGAGCAAACACACCGTGGGTGGAGCGGGGATAGTAGTCATGGCTGCCGATCATGGCAAAGTTTGCCCCCAGCGCCCCGGCCAGCAGAATCAGCGGCCACAGCAGGTCAGCTTTTACAGCATCCTGCCGGGCAAAGCAGAGCAGCAAAAACAAAATCGCAAAGGAAAACAGCAGGGGCAGGGCATAGTCTTTGAGCATATTCAGGCAGGCAAAAAAGCGCATGGCGTACCGGGTCAGCAGACTGTCGTAATCGCTGAAGCCGCTTGCACGGTTAAAGTTGCCGCGCGCGGTGATGAGCAAAGCAAACCCAACCAGCGCCCCCGCCAGGCCGGTCGCCATCCAGGCGGGCAGCCTGCGCTCCCGCTTGAACACAACAGCGCCGGCCAGCACCAAACAAACCAGCATTCCGGCGCTGGTATTCTCGCTTAACCAACCAGCCAGCAGCCCGGCCAACGCCATGCCGGCCGCCATGCGAGCCGTACTGGCAAACGGCTGCTGCAAATAATACCGCCAGGGCAGCAAAAAGGCGCAGCATCCCACCGTGGCCCACAGGTAGTTGCAGGCGCCGCACATCCACAAATTGGTCTGGCCAAATACAGGGCTGATCTCCCACAGCGCGGCATAAATCAGGGCCAAAGCCAGCCAGTCCGCTTTTTGGCTGCGCCGCCCAACGGCCAGCTTGTACAAAACCAGACCCAGCGCCATAAACATCCCAGCATTGCACACATTAAACAGAAGCTTGGGAAACATGGTGAACCCCTGGGCAAAAAATTTGACGATGACCCGGCCGCTCCATTCGTGATAGTGGAACACCAGGCTGGAAATCAACTGCGGCAGGCTGTGCAGCCGTTCGCCGGTATCAAAGGCATAAGCGAAAGTGTAATCATCGGCCAGGTAGGGCGTTAAGCAGTTCAGCAGCAGCATCCAGCAGAACACCAGCCCGGCCACAAGCCGGAACATGTGGCTGCTGAGGGGCTTTTTTGTTTGTGCCATGGGCAACCTCCAAAACAAAAACGGGCCCCCTGCCGAACAGGGGAGCCCGTAAGATCAACATTATCTTTATTATATCGGTTGTGCTGCCAAAGTGCAAGGTCAGTCCTTTTTGTTGCGGGCGATGCCTGCAACAACGCCGGAAAGCGCCAGCAGCGCCAGCAGGTTGGGAACCGCCATCAGACCGTTAAAGAAGTCCGCCAGCGCCCAAACCAGATCCACTTTCAGGGAAGAACCGATCAGGATGAACAGCACAACAATCAGGCTGTACACCTTGGTGTACTTGGAGCCGAACAGAGCGTTGAAGTTGACCTGGCCGAAGAAGTACCAGCCCAAAATGGTGGAGAACGCAAAGAACAGCATGCAGATGGCAATGAACACCTTGCCGAAGGAACCAAACGTCAGGCTGAATGCGGCCTGGGTCAGGGCGGTGCCGGTCATGCCTTCCGGAATCAGGCCGGAGGTGATCAGTACCAGGGCGGTCAGAGTCAGGATGACAAAGGTATCAACGAATACGCCGATGATGGCCAGCGCACCCTGGTCCTGCGGCTGCTTGACCTTGGCCAGTGCGTGGGCGTGCGGGGTGGAGCCAAGGCCGGCTTCGTTGGAGAACAGGCCGCGGGCAACGCCGTAACGCATGGCCTGCTGCACGGTAACGCCAGCCACGCCGCCGGCAATGGCCTGCGGCTGGAAAGCCAGGGTGAAGATCTGAACAAATGCGTTGGGAATGGCGGATGCGTTCATGACCAGGATGATGACGCAGCCGATAATGTAAAACAGTGCCATGATGGGAACCAGCTTTTCGGTAACAGCGGCAATGCGCTTAACACCGCCCAGGAAGATAAAAGCTGCCAGAACGGCGATCACAACGCCAACAACCACGCGGTTAACGCCGAACGCATTGTGGAACGCATCACCAATGGAGTTGGACTGCACCATGTTGCCCATAAAGCCGAGGGCAAGGATCAAAGCAACGGAGAAGAAAATGGCCAGGAACTTGCCAAACTTGCCCTTGAATGCCGCGCGGATGTAATACGCCGGGCCGCCGGTCACCTGGCCGTCCACCGTGGTGCGGTAGGTCTGGGCCAGAACGGCTTCGGCGTAAATGGTAGCCATGCCGAAAAAGGCAGAAACCCAAGTCCAGAACAATGCGCCGGGGCCGCCACTGACCAGGGCGGTGGCGCAGCCGGTAATGTTGCCGGTGCCAACCTGTGCGGCAATGGCAGTGGCCAATGCCTGAAAAGAGCTCATGCCGTCTTTATCAGCTGCCTTGCCGTGCAGGCTGAAACCTTTGAACAAGTGACGCACACCATCTGCAAAACTGCTCAACTGAACAAAGTGCAGCTTGATAGTAAAGAAGATGCCGGTGCCCACCAGCAGGAACAGCAACAGATAATTCCACAAAATGTCGCTGGCCTGCTCTACGATCTGCGTAAATGCTGCCATGATTAAAATTCCCCCTAATACAATATCCCATATCTTACACATCCGGCAGCGCCCGGTATGGGCAGCTGCCACGAAGCGACCTAATAACAATACCATGCCCGCTAGATAAAGTCAAGTGTATTTATACCAAAAACACTCTGACGTGATAAAGTATGACTTTTCCTGAAACATGACGCGGAAATTGAGAAAACAAAAAATGATTCGCAAATTCGAGAAAACGCCGGGACAGAACGCCGGAAAATCCGTCCGCGTTGGGGGAAACACAGGAAAAGAAAAATCTTGGGCCGTATTTTGCTTTTGTAAGCACAGGAAGCAAAAAAGCCCCGGCAGGGGCGGCAGCGCCGCACCCCACCGGGGCAGAAAGTTAAAATTCAGGAAATCAGGATTCAGAGGATTGCTCTTGGGGCAGGTTCTTTTTCAGCAGGCTCAGGATCAACCCGCCCAGAATGCTGCCAACGGCCAAAGCAACGCAGTACATCGGGGCGTTGGTGGCAACGGGGAACACGAAGATGCCGCCGTGGGGGGCGCGCAGGCCGCAGTGGAACGCCATGGAAAGCGCACCGGCGGTGGCTGCACCAATGGCGCAGCTGGGGATAACGTGCAGCGGGTCAGAGGCTGCATAGGAGATAGCGCCCTCAGTAACAAAGCAGAGGCCCATTACATAGTTGATCACACCGTTGCGGCGCTCGTCCGGGGTCCACTTTTTGGGGAAGAAGGTGGTGGATAATGCAATGGCGATCGGAGGAACCATGCCGCCGACCATAACGGAAGCCATGACCTCATAGTTGCCGGAAGCAAGGGCTGCAGTGCCGAACAGGTAACCAGCTTTGTTGAAGGGGCCGCCCATATCAATGCTCATCATAACAGCAGAGACAGCGCCCAGCAGGATGGCAGAGGTGCCGCCCAGGGAGTTCAGCCAGTTGGTGATAAAGTCGTTGATGATGCCCATGACCGGGTTGATGCCGCACATGAACACGCCCATCACAAACACACCGCCCAGCGGGTAGATCAGCATGGGGCGCAGGCCGCTGACGCTTTTTGGGAGCTTTTCGGTGATCTTTTTCAGGAAAAGGACTACATAACCGGCCACAAAGCCAGCCAGCAAGGCAGCCAGGAAACCACCGGAAACGCCATCCACCTGGCAGTTCAGCAGGCCGGTAAAGTTAGTGCCGTTCATAGCCAGCACACCGCCGGCAAAGCCGACAGCCAAAGCGGGTTCACCGGCAATGGAAATGGCAACGTAAGAAGCCAGGATGGGCAACATGTAGTTGAATACAGCGGAGCCGACCGTCTTAAAGAATGCGGCAGCCGGGGTGTTCATGCCAAAGTTGGCGGGGTCAATGCTGTAATCATCCAGCAGGTAAGCAATGGCAATCATGATGCCGCCGCCCACAACAAAGGGGATCATGTGGGAGATGCCATACATCAGGTGCTTGTACAGGGTGTGGCCAAGGCTGTCCTTTGCGGAACCGCCCCGGTTCTGCTCCAGCAGGTTCTTGTCAGATTCGCGCACGGTGGAATGGAACACCGGAACTTTGCCGTCCAAAACGCTCTGCAGCAGCTGCTCCGGCTTATGGATGCCATCATCCACATGGGCGAACAGCACCGGCTTGCCGTCAAAACGGTCGGTTTCCACATTTTTGTCAGCTGCCACAATAATGCCATCGCAGGCGGCAATCTCATCGGCGGTCAGCACATTCTGGGGGCCATCAGAGCCATTGGTTTCAACCTTGCAGGGAATGCCAAGCTTCTGAGCGGCCTTGTTCAGTGCTTCGGCGGCCATGTAGGTGTGGGCAATGCCGTTGGGGCAGGCGGTAACGGCCAACACGCGGTAGGTGGCAGGCAGCTCTTCCTGAGTAAAGCTCTCGTTGCCGAACTGGGCTTCCTCCTGGGCGTCAATCGTATCCAAAAATTCTTTGGGCGTTTTGGCGGCGTGCAGCTTTGCCACAAAGTCTTCATTCATCAGCATCTGCATCAGGCGGGCCAGCATATCAATGTGCAGACTGCCGTTTTCCGGTGCGGCAATCATAAACAGCAGATCCGTCTTGCCGTCATCGTCAGCATTGTACTGCACGGGAGTCTTCAGGCGCAGGGCAGCCAGGCTGGGGCGGGTCACGCAGGCGGCGCGTGCATGCGGCACCGTAATGCCGTTATCCACATAGGTGGAAGCCTCCGCTTCACGCGCATAAATGGCAGCTTTGTACGCGGCTTTGTCGGTCAGGTTGCCGTGGGTGGCCTGCAGCTCCACCAGTTCGTCAATGATCTGCGCCTGGTCCGCTGCGGCAGAATCCAGCGCAATGGATTGGATGTTGAATAGTTCCGTGATACGCATCTTTCCTTCTCCTTCTACATGTTTTGCATTCACTGGGGTGGTTTTAAAAACAAAGGCAATACCGCATAATTCTAAGTGCCGATACGGCGAGCGAGGTGCGGCAGATGCTAAGCCAAAAGCGCAGATAATAC
>NZ_PSQF01000097.1:0-9086 GCF_003324125.1 Subdoligranulum sp. APC924/74
GCCAAGCCAAAAGCGCAGATAATACTGGATGCTGCAAAGGTGAGCGCCGCCAGTGGCGGAAACAGCGAACCGAAGCACGATGCGGGTACCGCAACCCGACATTATCGAGCATTTTGGCAACGCAGATGCCGTGCCGCAGCCGCCGGAGCGGTGCTTGAGCCGCAAGGCGGGAATTGTGCGGTGTTGCCCTAATTACTCATTTCTAATTACTCATTTCTAATTTCTAATTCTCCCATCCAACTCCTCACTCCTACCCCCTAACTCACTTCATGAGCATTTCCGCCGCCTTCGCCAGCTCCGCGTTCACCGCATCGGCTTCCGCTTTGCTCTTGCCCACGGCGGACAGATACACTTTGATTTTCGGCTCGGTGCCGGAGGGGCGCACCATCAGCTTGTGGCCGCCCGCCAGGTGGTATTCCAGCACGTTGGCGCGGGGCAGGCCGGTGCCATCGGTATCATAATCCGCAACACGCTCCACCGCATAGCCCGCAATCTCTTTGGGCGGGTCGGCGCGCAGAGTCTTCATCAGGTTCTGCATGGTGTACATGCCGGTTTCGCCCTCAAAGGCAAAGCTGCACAGGGCGTTGCGGTAATAGCCAAACTCTTTGTACAGCGCTTCAATGGCATCCAGCAGCGTCATGCCCTGCTGGGCATACCAGGCGGCGGCTTCACACACCAGCAGCGTGGCGTTCACGGCATCCTTATCCCGCACATGTCCGCCGGACAGGTAACCATAGCTCTCCTCAAAGCCAAAGATATAGCGTTCCACACGGCCCTCTGCTTCCAGCTTGCCGATCTGCTCGCCGATGAACTTAAAGCCCGTCAGGGTGCGGCGCAGCTCCACGCCGTACTTTTTGGCAACCGGCGTTGCCATATCGGTGGAAACAATGGTGGTCACGGCCACGGGATCCTTGGGCATGGTGCCGCGGGCCAGGCGGGTGCGGCAGATATAATCCAGCAGGATAATGCCCATCTCGTTGCCGGTGATCAGCCGGTAGCCGCCCTTGCCGTCCGGCACAGCGGTGCCGCAGCGGTCACAGTCGGGGTCGGTGCCAAGCAGTAGATCCGGGTGTACTTTATCGCACAGTTCCAGGCCCTTCTGCATGGCTTCGCGGATTTCCGGGTTGGGATACGGGCAGGTGGGGAAGTTCCCATCCGGTGTTTCCTGCTCCGGCACCACCGTCACATGGGTCACACCCAGCTTGGCCAGCAGTTTTTTTACGCACTCCAGGCCGGTGCCGTTCAGCGGGGTGTACACCAGCTTGAGCTGCTCAATGCCGGTGCCATCGCCAACGCGTTGGTTATATACAGCCTGTACAAAATCATCCAGGCATTTGTCGTCAATGCTCACAATGCGGCCTGCCTGCACACCGGCTTCATAATCCACCAGCTTTACGCCGTCAAAGCAGTCCACTTTTTCGATTGCAGCCAGAATTTTATCTGCCACTTCCAGCGTGATCTGGCAGCCATCGGCGCCATACACTTTATAGCCGTTGTACTTGGCCGGGTTGTGGCTGGCTGTAATGCAGACGCCTGCCCCGCAGCCCAGATAGCGCACCGCCCAGGAAAGTGCGGGCGTGGGCTCCAGCCGCGGGTACACGCAGGCGGTAATGCCGTTTGCCGCCAGCACGCGGGCAGCTTCGCGGGTGAACAGTTCGCCGTTATTGCGGCTGTCATGCGCAATGGCGATCTTTTTGGGCAGGTCGGTCGCGTTCAGGTAATCGGCCAGGCCCTGGGTGGCCTTGCGCACCGTGTACAGGTTCATGCGGTTGGTGCCCGCCCCCAGCACACCGCGCAGGCCGCCGGTGCCAAATTCCAGGTCACGGTAAAAACGGTCCGTGATAGCAGCATCATCCCCGGCAATGCCGTGCAGTTCTTCCGCCACAGCGGTATCCAGTTCCGGTTGGGCCAGCCAACGGTCATACAGTTCTTTCGCTGTATTCATAACAGCACCTTCTTCCTCAAAGTCAGTTTCAGGAAGTGTTCGTTATTTATCAAAGGCAACACCGCACAATTCCCGCCTTGCGGCTTAAGCACCGCTCCGGCAGCTGCGGCACGGCATCTGCGTTGCCAAAATGCTCGATAAGACATCCAGTATTATCTGCGCTTTTGGCTTGGCATCTGCCGCACCTCGCTCGCCGTATCGGCACTTAGAATTATGCGGTATTGCCCAAACATTTACACAGCCCTTATTATAGCAGATACTTGGCCGCAAAAAAAGCCGCGGCGGGTAAAAATTTTACCAGCCGCGGAAATTATACATTTTGTATTTTTCTTTCGTTTACACCGTATCGCGCAGCACACCGGCGTGTTCCAGCCCCACCATCACCACGGGGATCAGCACCAGCTGCAACACAATGCCCGGCAGCGCGGTGGCAAATGCACCGGCAATGAACATCTGCATGGTAAAGCCATTTCCGCCAAGGCCCAGCAGCACGGTTTGGGCCACGCCCCACACAGCGCGCCCGGCCAGCATGGCGGGCACCAGCGCCATATAAACGCCCGCCACGCCGCGCTTGTTCAGCTTGGCATACAGCAGGCCGATCACCGCGCCATAGGCAGCCAGCTCAAACGCCATGCCAATGCCGGTGGGGTACAGCACCGGCATGCCAAACAGCAGCCCGCGCAGCAGCGGCATTACCGCGCCAACGGCCAGGCCATACGGCCAGCCGCATACCATGCCGCACAGCAGCACGGGAATGTGCATCGGCAGCAGCATTTTGCCGATCTGCGGGATCTGCCCGGTGATAAGCGGCAGCACCAGGCCCAGGGCCAAAAACAGGGCGGAAAGGGTCAGCTTACGGGTGGATGTTTTCATGATTCAAACTCCTCACATTCTATTTTTTTATTTGATTCCACAGTTTGACAGCAGCAGAACACCATGATACGATGATGGTAAAACAGAGATAAAGAAAGAGGGTTTCTTTTATGGAAATTCTTGTGATTGACGGACAGGGCGGCGGGCTGGGCCGCCAGCTGGTTGCCGCCGTTAAAAAGGCCGTTCCGCAGGCGGTAGTAACGGCCATCGGCACCAACAGCGCGGCCACTTCCGCCATGCTGAAAGCCGGGGCTGACCGCGCCGCCACCGGCGAGAACGCCGTGGTGGTGGGCTGCCGCCGGGCGGATGTCATTTTGGGGCCCATCGGCATTGTGATGGCCGACGCCCTGCTGGGCGAAATCACCCCCGCCATGGCGCAGGCCGTAGCCCAAAGCGATGCCCGCCGCATCCTGATCCCCGCCAACCGGTGCGATACCCTGGTGGTTGGGGTGAGCGCCCCCATCGGCACCCTGGTGGAGCAGGCCGCCGCGGCCGTGCTGGACGGCTGCCGGAACTAAGGCAACACCGCACAATTCCCGCCTAGCGGCTTAAGCACCGCTTCGGCGGCTGCGGCACTTAGAATTATGCGGTATTGCCCTAAAGCGTATCGGAAAACCGCATAAAAATCCACAAAAACAAAATGCAGAAAATGTCCTGTCCCCCTGCTGGGGAACACGATACCTTCTGCATATCTATCATCAAAGCAATATCAAGTTGTCATCTGCCATACGGTGCAGCATGCACCAGGATGTTGGGCGCTTCTGCGCCGCAAAGGCCGGCTTCCTGCCGGTCGATTGATATTATTATAGTATAAGGCGGCGTGCTGCGTCAAGCCCACCGCCGGAGGAACTGCCATGAAACTGATGATTGCATCCGACCTGCACGGTTCGGCTTTTTACTGCAGGCAGCTGCTTGCCGCCATGGAGCGCGAGCAGCCGGACAAGCTGTTGCTGCTGGGGGATATTCTATACCACGGTCCCCGCAACGACCTGCCGGAGGGCTATGCCCCCAAAGAGGTAATTGCCATGCTGAATCCCCTGCGGGAGCAGCTGCTGTGCGTGCGCGGCAACTGCGATACCGAGGTGGACCAGATGGTGCTGGACTTCCCGATTTTGGCCGA
This sequence comes from Subdoligranulum sp. APC924/74, assembly GCF_003324125.1. NCBI lineage: Bacteria > Bacillati > Bacillota > Clostridia > Eubacteriales > Oscillospiraceae > Subdoligranulum > Subdoligranulum sp. APC924/74. The sequence continues at coordinate 3,939 of NZ_PSQF01000097.1, forward strand.
CTATGCCCTGCTGTATGCCGGTTCCCGCACAGTGTTTGCCACCCACGGCCACCATTACAACACGGCCTGCCCGCCGCCGCTTGCCAAGGGGGATATTTTGCTGCACGGCCACACTCATGTGCCCGCCTGGCAGGAATTTGGCAGCGGCAATTTGTATCTGAACCCTGGTTCCGTTGCCATCCCGAAAGAAAACAGCGCCCATTCCTATATGATGCTGACCGATTCCGGCTTTGCCTGGAAAGATCTTGAAGGCAGCATATACCATACACTCGCATTGGATTGCCCAAACTGCGGTTGAATCAATCGCTTGTGCGGTGTAAAATAAAATGGGGTGGGATTCTTTTGTCCCACGCGCCAACAATCATACAGATTTCATCATATAAACATAAAAGGATGGTTCTATACCATGCAAATTGAACAGCTTTTTGATTTTCTGCACCGGTCAGTGTCGCCGTTCCACGCGGTACACACTGCAGCCCAGCTGCTGGATGCCGCCGGTTACACCCGCCTGGAGGAAGCCGAATACTGGAATTTGGAACCGGAACACGGTTATTATGTGACCCGCAACGAAAGTTCCATCATTGCCTGGCGGGTGCCTGCCCACGCCATTGGCGGCTGGCGCATTGCTGCCAGCCATTCCGACTCCCCCACCTGGCGCATCAAGAACACCAACGTGAACGCTGCGGGTTGCATCAAGCTGAACGTGGAAGGCTACGGCGGAATGATTATGTCCACCTGGCTGGACCGTCCGCTTTCCGCCGCCGGGCGTGTGCTGGTGCGGGATGAAGCCGCCGGTACGCTGGAAAGCCGCCTGGTGGACCTGGACCGTGATCTGCTGGTCATCCCATCGCTGGCCATCCACATGGACCGCACGCTGAACAGCGGCCACGCCTTTAACCCCCAGGTGGACATGCAGCCCCTATACGGGCTGGAGGGTTCCAAGCCCTTCCCCGCCCTGCTGGCTGAGGCCGCCGGTGTGAAAGAAGAGGACATTGTGGACTTTGACCTTTCGCTTTACACCCGCCAGGCACCCACCCGCATCGGGCCGGACGGCGAGCTGTTCATGGCCCCCCGCATTGACGACCTGGAGTGCGCCGCCACCACCCTGTACGGCTTTTTGGATGCCGCCCCTGAGACCGACAGCGCTTGCGCCCCGGTCTGGGCGATGTTTGATAACGAAGAAGTGGGCAGCAGCACCCGCCAGGGCGCAGACAGCAGCTTTTTGCGCGATGTGCTCGACCGCATCCTGAATGCGATCCCCCACAGTGCCCAGGCACAGGCCCAGGCATTTGCCAACAGCTTTGTGCTCAGCGCCGATAATGCCCACGCCGTTCACCCCAATTTTGCTGATAAGGCTGACCCCTGCAACAAGGTCATTTTGGGCAAGGGTGTTGTGGTCAAAGTCAATGCCAGCCAGAAATACACCACCAGCGGCCTGACCGGCGCGATTTTTAAGGAGATCTGCCGCAAGAACAACGTTCCTGTGCAGGTGTTTGCCAACCGTGCCGACCTGCCGGGCGGCAGCACGCTGGGCAACCTGCAAAGCCATACCGTGCCGGTTCCCATGGTAGATATTGGCCTGGCCCAGCTGGCCATGCACAGTGCGGTGGAAACCGCCGCGGTGGCCGATGCTGACGCCATGGTGCGGGCCGTTGCCGGGTTCTACCGCGTCCACCTGCGCAGCCTGGGCGATGCCCGCTATACGCTGGAATGAGCAGCACAGTCGGGCGCTATGCGCCAAGCCCCAGCGGGCGGATGCACCTGGGCAACCTGTGCTGCTGCCTGCTGGCGTGGCTTTCGGCCAAAAGCAGCGGCGGCAAGGTTGTGCTGCGCATTGAGGATCTGGATGCCGTGCGCTGCCCGCGCGAATTTGCTGATCTGCTGGAAGCAGACCTTGCCTGGCTCGGCCTTGCCGCAGATGAAGGCGGCAGCAAGGGCGGCCCTCGCGGCCCCTATTACCAGAGCGAGCGCAGCGCTATCTATGAAGAATATTACCAAAAGCTGGTGCGCAAAGGGCTGGTTTACCCCTGCTTTTGCAGCCGCAGCCAGCTGCACGCCGCCGATGCCCCCCACCGCTCCGATGGGAATGTGGTATACGCCGGGACCTGCCGGAACCTGACGCCGGAAGAGATCGTTCTGCGCACCGCCAGGCGCAAGCCAGCCTGGCGGGTGATGGTGCCGGACGAAACCATTTCCTTTGTGGACGGCCACATGGGCCCCTATGCCGAGAATCTGGCGCAGGACTGCGGGGACTTTTACCTGCGGCGGGCGGACGGTGTGTTTGCCTACCAGCTGGCCGTGGTGGTGGATGATGCCCTGATGGGCGTTACCCAGGTGGTGCGCGGGGCAGACCTTTTGTCCAGCACGCCGCGCCAGCTGTGGCTCTACCGGGAACTGGGCCTGCCCGCGCCGGAATTTTATCACATGCCGCTGCTGCTGGCCGTGGATGGGCGGCGGCTTTCCAAACGGGATGGGGACGAAAGCCTGGAGCATTTACAGGCGCGCTATACGCCGGAGCAGATCATTGGCCGTTTGGCCTATGCCTGCGGGCTGCAAAACGCCCCGGACCCCCGCACCCCTGCCGAGCTGGCCGACGGCTTCAGCTGGCAGCGCGTGCCGCAAAACGACATTATTCTGCCGGAAGGTCTGTTTTAATGGTAGGGGTGTGCCGTCAGGCACCCCGGCCCAATCACCGGCTTTCTTCCACCAACATCTCCTGACGCTTGCAACTCTTATTTGATACGGGAGTGTTCCAATGCAAAATTTTGAACCTACCGGGGCCGCTGCCGCCATGCCGGGCAGCGCTGTTCCCCAGATCAAGCGGCGGCTGGTCATCAGTGCCTGCCTGCTGATTCCGCTTTTTTACCTTGGCCTTGGCGCTGCTTTCGGGTTGCCACTGCCGCCGTTCCTGACCGGTGATAACGCCATGTGGTGCGGCATTGTGCAGCTGGTGCTCACCGTGCCGGTCTGCTGGCTGAACCGTTCCTATTTTATCAACGGCTGCAAGAGCATCCGCGCCCCCGGGCCGGATACGCTGGTGGCGCTCAGTTCCGGGGCGGCGCTGGTTTACGGCATAATCGCCATTTTTACACAGGATGCCCCGCAGGAGCTGTTCCTGCCCTCTGCCGCCGCTATTTTGATCTTTGCCGCAGCCTGCCAGCTGCTGGAAGTACGGTTTAAGGCACAAGCCATGGCCCCTCTGCACAGTCTGGCAGAGCGCATTCCCGAAACCGCCTGCGTGCTGCGCAGCCGCCAGCAGTACACCGTGCCGCTGAATGAAGTCGCGGTGGGCGATATCTTCCTGATTCGTCCCGGCGATGTGATGCCGGTAGATGGCGTTGTCATTGATGGCGAAACCACGGTGGATGAATCTGCCCTGACCGGTGCCGCCGCCCCCGTGGCCAAACACAAAGGCAGCACTGTTTACGCCGCCACCGCCAACCAGGGCGGCGCCCTGATCTGCCGTGCCACCCGCATCGGGCCAGATTCCACCGCCGCCCAGCTGGTACATACCGTGCAGACCACTGCCGCTGCCAAGGTGCCGTTGAGTTCCCTGGCCGATAAGGTACGCAGCGTGTTTGTGCCCGCCGTTATCGGCATTGCCTGCGTGGTGCTCATCATCTGGCTGCTGCTGGGGCAGAGCTTTGCTTTTGCGCTGGCCCGCGCCATCAGCGTGCTGGCTGTCAGCAGCCCCTGTGTGCTGGCGCTGGCAGCTTCGGCTGCCATCATGTCCGGTGCCAGTGTGGGTGCCAGGCACGGCATCGTGTTCAAAACAGCCGCCAGCCTGCAGTCCATCGGTACCCTGCACACCGCCGTGCTGGATAAAGCCGGAACAATCACCAACGGCGAGCCGGAAGTGGTCACCATTGTGGGCACCCGCAGCGTGCCCGCCAAGTTCCTGCTTGGCATGGCTGCCGGGCTGGAAAGCCAGAGCCAGGACCCGCTGGCCCGCGCCGTGATGCGCAAAGCCGCTGCGGAGAACATCAAGCTGAGCGCCGTTAAGGACGTTACCATTCTGGACGGCCAGGGCCTGACCGGCAAAATGGCCGGCAAGGTGATGGCAGGCGGCAGCGCAGAGTTTATTGCCGCCCAGTGCGAGCTGACCCCCGATTTGCAGCAGGCTGGCGAGCAGCTGGCCGCTGACGGCATTGCCCCGCTTTACTTTTCGCTCGACGGCCACGCAGCCGGTTTGATCGGCGTTGCCGATGCCGTAAAGCCCGCCAGCAAAGCCGCCCTTGACGCGCTGAAAGCCCTTGGGCTGGATGTGATCCTGTTGACAGGCGACAGCCGCACCAATGCAGACCGCATTGCCGCTCAGGTTGGGCTGGATGACGCCCACGTGGTATCCGGCCTTGCCCCCGCAGAGCTGGAAGCCGAACTTCGCCGCCTGCAAACAAACGGCCCTGCCGCCATGATAGGCAGTACTTCTGCCGCCGCGGCACTGGCCTGTGCCGATGTCGGCATTGGCATGGGAGCCGAGCCGCTGCCCGCCGCCGATGTGATGCTGCTTCGGGACGATTTGGCCGATGCCGCTGCCGCGGTGCGCATTTCCCGCGCGGTGGATGCCCGCATTGCCCAGAACACCCGCATGGCGCTGGTTTACAGCGTGCTGCTGCCGCTGCTGGCCGCCGGTGTGCTTTACCCGCTGAACTTTGTGCTGCACCCGATCGATTCCGTCATTCTTATGACGCTGTTTGTGGCGTGGCTGCTGTCCGGCACGGCCCGGCTGAACAGCTTTGACCCGAAACCCGCCAGCCAGAGCGAACCGCAGAAGGAGCCCGCAGAATGAGCGCCGCCGTGGAACGCCGCCACTGGCATTTTACCGGCAGCGTGCAGGGGGTTGGCTTCCGCTACCGTGCGCAGTATGCCGCCCAGCTGCTGGATCTGACCGGCTGGGTGGAAAACAACTGGGACGGCACAGTGGACCTGGAAGCCCAGGGTTCCGCCGCCCAGCTGGATCGCCTGGTGCCCACCATTACCGGCACCAGCCATTGGATCCACATTGAAACCTTTACCTGCAAATCCATCCCCCCGGACCCTGCCGAGCGCAGCTTCCGCGTGCGGGGATAAGGGCAACACCGCACAATTCCCGCCTAGCGGCTTAAGCACCGCTTCGGCGGCTGCGGCACGGCATCTGCGTTGCCAAAA
>NZ_PSQF01000098.1:0-9052 GCF_003324125.1 Subdoligranulum sp. APC924/74
TTATCGAGCATTTTGGCAACGCAGATGCCGTGCCGCAGCCGCCGGAGCGGTGCTTAAGCCGTCAGGCGGGAATTGTGCGGTATTGCCTTATAAAGCTTTCTCTTCGTTCCCACCATTATAAGTAGTTGGCCGTGGGCAGTCCATTTGCAAAATTGAACTATCCTTGTGGAAAATTCCATTAAAATAAATTGTTTTTTACTGTTCTATACCAAAAGAGCCGCCCTATACCGGGCGGCCCTCAAAAGGCAATATATTTGCCAGTTTTACACCAAAACGTCCTTGATCAGCAGCGAAAGCCCGCCCGTTGCGCTGTGGATGAACTCCACTGCATCGTCGCTGTTGCACAGTTCCGCGGGGATCTTGATCTCAATACCGGATTCGGTCTTAAAGCTGCGGCTTTCCAGCTTTTTGATGCGGGACGGGCTGACCGTGACCCGGTCGTTGCGCTCCACGCCGGAATCTGCCAGCGCCTGCTCAAAAGCGGGCACGGCAAGGGGATACTGCTCCTCCATGCGGGTGCGCACATCCTCCACCGAGATGGTGTTATCCACCGCCTGGTTGCGTACCAGCAGCTCCACGGCGGTTTCGGTGCCGCCGTCAAAGGGCGGCACATCGTCCAGCTGTTCCGGCTCCGGGTAGGCCTGCTGCACGGCGGCCACAGCGGTTTCGCATACGGCTTTCAGCTTGGCCTTTTCCGGCATGGCCTGGGTGCAGGCAAACACTTTTGTGGAAAGGTAAAAGTCTTTTTTATCGTCCAGCGCCACCTTTTTTTCAATCAGGCGAATGGTCAGGTTGGCGCGGTCGATCAGCGCGGCTTCGTCCGCCTTGCTGTTGCCAGGCAGCAGGGTGCGCTGCGGCGCAATGGTGCTGCACTGGCCGTTGCCCATCACGTTGGTTACATGGGTAAAGCCGGGGCGGTAGTTCAGTTTAAGCACCGCATAAAACGGCACACCATCCGCAGCGCAGTCCACCACGGCCAGGTCACCGGAGGGGATGCCCTGATATTGCAGCAGCTGTTCAAAAATCACACCCGCAATACGGCGCGAAAGGTCAATAAAGTCATCGTTGTGCTGCATCTCCTGCAAAAAGGGGGAATCCGGCAGAAAGCGGCAGTTTTTGCTGTCATCGCTGGCAAATGCCTTTTCAATGCAGACGGAAAAATATTCATAAAGGTCAGCATCCAGCTCCATCGGCCGGTCCGAAAGCACCGGTTCCGATGCGCCGGCATCCAGAATATGTAAAATGACCTGATTGATTTTGACATCCATGGGGGCAGCTCCTTTGGTTTGAATTGGACTATCAGTATAGCATATTTTGCCGAAGTTGGACAGGGCAATTTTTGCCTTCCCGCATAAGGGACCATAGCGGCGGGAATCATGATGGGTAGAAAGAAGGGATGCAGAATGAGTACCCGTATCACCCATCAGGCGGATGGCACCGCCCGCGGCCAAACGCAGCAGAACACCGCCAACAGCATTATTGACCTGCGCAAACAGCCCGCCCACACACCCAAGCAGGCCGAGCCCGCCAAGCCGGACTGCTGCGGCCAGCCGCCGGTGCCCGCCCGCCAGAAAAACGCGCGGGAATACCTGGCCGGGCGCAGCCCCGGCGTGATGCAGAGTTACGCCCCCAACGCCGCCGCCAGCCCCGTGGAGGGCTGGGTGGAGGATGACGAAACGGTGCACCGCCTGGCACATTGGAGGGAGGAAGCGATTTATTGAGTGCAGGGTTTGCGGCAAGGCCCGGCAGCGGGACGATGCTAGCATCGTCCCCTACAAATCATTTGCGGCTTTTATCACAATCGGCAAGGTTTCTCTGCGGCGGGATGAGGGCATCCCGCCCTACAGGGATAAAATACCATTTGGCGTGTATACGAAAAAAGCAGAGCTTTTGACAGCTCTGCTTTTGCATTTTATGGGGATTTCTTATTTTATGCCTTGCTCTTGTTCTTTTCCACGCACAGCCCCCACACCACGGTGATGAACATGGTGATGAGCATATCCGGCAGGGTATTGCCCAGCACAAAGTCAATGTTCATCAAGATGCGGTAGATCACAAAGCCCACCAGCCAGATGATCATGCGGGAAGCGGAAAGCTCCTTGGCGGAAACATCCGAATGCAGGATAAAAGCATCGGCAATCTGCACGGCGATCATCGGGGCAAACACAGAGCCGATGAGGTACAGGAAATCGGTGATATCATCCATGGGGAAAATAATCGCGCCCACGGTGCCAATGACGGTCACGATCAAAGCGACCTGCTTGCCCTTGAACTTGGGGGCGATGGTCTCGGCAGAGATACCGGCGCTCCAAGCATCCAGGAAGGTGGTGGTGACGGTAGAGAACACCACGATCAGCAGGCCGACCACTCCAAGGCCAGCCTGCAGCAGGATCTGGGCGATATCGCTCTGGCCGGTATAGATGGCAGCGCCCATGCCAATGAGGTACATCCAGCAGGAAACAACACCGTAAGTAACAGTGCTGGCCAGGGTAGCGGCAAAGGGCTTTTCGGCTTCGCGGGTGTAATCGCTGATGAGCGGCAGCCAGGACAGCGGCATGGCAACGGCCAGCTCCACGGCAGCGCCAAAGCTGAGGGAATCATCCTGCGCGGTCATGATACCGTTGCCGCCAAAGAAGATGACCTTGCACATGACAAGGGTCAGCACGAACAGCAACACCATAACCACCTGGTTGATGCGGCCCAAGTCGGTCAGGCCGATCAGAATCCAGACCAGGATCAATGCGCCGATAACAAGGCACCACAGCCAGGCACCCACACCGGCAATGCCGTTTGCCGCCAGCGCGCCGTCATAAATCATGATGGCTGTCCAGCCGACCAGCTGCAGCACGTTGAGGGCGGCAAACCACAGGCTGCCTTTTTTGCCAAAGCTGAGCTTGGAGGTTTCCATGGCGGAAAGCCCGGTGCGCCCGCCGATGAGACCGGCAAAGAACATCATGGTGCAGCCGATCAGATGGCCCAGCAGGATTGCGGCAAAGCCCTTGGCCATGCCGAGGGGGGCAAAGTAAGTGCCGGTCAGGATCTCAGCAATGGAAACACCAGCGCCGAACCAGATCAGGCTGTTTTGGAATACAGAAGTCTTTTTCATGCTTCGGCCTCCTTGCTCCACTCGTTATCCAATGCAAAGGCGTGGTTCATGGGGCCGGAGCCATGGCCCAGGTCCAGCATGGCGGCCAATGCGCCGGAAATATACGCCTTGGCGCGGCGCACAGCGGTTTCCAGATCATAGCCCTTTGCCAGGTTGGAGGCAATGGCGCTGGACAGGGTGCAGCCGGTGCCGTGGGTGTTGGGGTTATCAATGCGCTGGCCGTTGAACCAGGCGGCGCTGCCATCGGTCAGCACCAGCAGGTCGTTGGCATCGTTCAGGTTATGCCCGCCCTTGCACAGCACATTGCAGCCAAATTTCTGGCTGATCTCTTTAGCGGCGTTTTCCATATCGGCAGCCGTCTTAATGCTGTGGCCGCACAGGATCTCCGCTTCGGGGATGTTGGGGGTAATGACTTCCGCCAGGGGCAAAAGCTCAGTTTCCAGCGCGGTAACTGCGTCCGGTTCCAGCAGGGCTGCGCCGGAGGTTGCCACCATCACGGGGTCCACCACGATATGCTTTGCGCCGTACTGCCGCAGCTTTTGGGCGATCACGCGGATCAGCTCCTGAGAGCTGACCATACCGATCTTGACAGCATCCGGGTAGATATCCGTAAACACGGCATCCAGCTGCTGCGCTAAAAATTCCGGCGTTGAATTCAGGATGCCGGTCACCCCAGTGGTGTTCTGGGCGGTCAGGGCGGTGATGGCGCTCATGGCAAACACGCCGTTCATCGTCATGGTTTTGATGTCGGCCTGAATTCCGGCGCCGCCGCTGGAGTCACTGCCAGCGATTGTCAATGCTGTTCTCATGTTTTTCCTCCTGTTGCCCGTATCGGGCGTGGTTCAGCATCAGGTAAAAATATCCGCCGTGCAAGGTGGTGCCCCCAATGCACAGCGCACCAACAGCGATAGGATGTATCGAACACCCCAAAGCTGCAAGGTCATATTATAACTGCCCGGCCAGGCGGTACAGTTCCCGGCTGGCAGCGCAGGGGTCGGCCTGGGCAAAAATGGCGCTGACAACGGCCACACCGGCCAGCCCCCTGCCCTGCAGCTGCAGCAGGTTGGCGGCGTCAATGCCGCCGATGGCTACAACGGGGATGTTGACCGCCGCCGTTACCGCGCGCATGGTTTCAGCAGTAACAGGGTGGGCGTCCAGCTTGGTGCCGGTCACAAAGGCCGCGCCGCAGCCAAGGTAGTCCGCGCCGTCGGCCTGGGCGGCCAGCGCTTCGGCAGCGTTATGGGCCGATACGCCCAAAATCTTATCCGACCCCAGCAGGGCGCGGGCGCGCTTAGCGGCCATATCGCTCTGGCCCACATGCACGCCGTCCGCCCCGGCTGCCAAAGCAATCTCGACATTATCATCAATCACAAACGGCACATGACGGAAGTGGCACAGGGCGGACAGTTCCTCGGCTTCGGCCAGCAGGTCGTGTTCGTCCAGGCATTTTTCCCGCAGCTGCACAAAGGTTGCCCCGCCGTCAATGGCCTGGGCCACTACATCGGCAAGGCGGCGGCCGTTCAGCCAGGTGCGGTCGGTCACAGCGTACAGGCGCAGCTGCTGCGGCAGAACTTTCATAAACAAAACCTCCAAAAAAGGCAAAACAAAAACGGGCGCGCCGGAAAAAGGCGCACCCGTTTTGTACACGAATGTTGCATTCTCCCTACGTTGGCATTACCCACATCAGGTTCATCGGGTCGGAACCGATTGTTCCCTCTCAGCCATAGTGGCTCCCCATAACGGGTACTATCATACCCCTTTTTGCGGATAAAAACAAGACCTTGACAAAATTCCCGTAAGTGTTTATGATGGGTAACGAAATCAGGGGAGCCTTTTTGGCTGAGAGGAAGCGCTGCTTCGACCCTTAATACCTGATGTGGACCATGCCACCGTAGGAAGACTTTCAACTGTTTTGTTTTGTCTTTTTTGCAGGGGCTCCGCGTTGGGCCCCTGCTTTTTTGTATCATATCAGGGCCGACCCGTTGGGCCGCCTTAGGGGAAAGGAAGGAAAACAGGCATTGTGCCCGAAGCTGCGGGGGAGCGCCCGGAGCTTTGTGATTCAGCGATGGGAAGCCGTGTTCCGGCGTGAGAGGAAGCCAGCAAGCTTCGACCGAACAGCGGGGAGAAGTGTTTGCCCGCTGCGCCCGTACAAGGCGGCTGACGGCAGATGCCTGCGGCAGCCTTCCGCTTTTTTGTTATATTGAAAAAGGAGTACTCGATATGAAAAAGTCCAATACCAAAAAGCTGGCTCTGGCCGGTGTTCTGTGTGCCGTTGCTGTTGTTGGCAGCATGTTTTCTTTCCCTGTATTTGGCAGCAAGTGCGCGCCGGTGCAGCACATGGTCAATGTACTGTGCGCCGTTCTGCTGGGGCCCTGGTACGGCGTTGGTGCCGCATTTGTGGCCAGCCTGCTGCGCAACCTGCTGGGCCTTGGCAGCCTGATGGCGTTCCCCGGCAGCATGTGCGGCGCTTTGCTGTGCGGCATTGTCTACCACAAAACCCACAAGCTTCTGCCCACTTTGATTGGTGAGGTGTTCGGCACCGGCATCATCGGCGGTTTGCTGGCATGGCCGGTTGCCATCTTGTTTATGGGCAAGGCCGCCGGTGACATTGCGTTCTATGCCTACATTGTGCCGTTCCTGGTTTCCACCGTGGGTGGTTCCATCATTGCCGGCATCATCCTGTTTGCACTGGAAAAGAACGGCACCCTGAAATCCATGCAGAACGCCCTGAACAAGTAACACGAGGTTTGTATTTATGTCCGTATCCGCACCGCTGGCTGCCATCCGGGCGCAGCACCCGCTTCTGCACTGCATTTCCAACATTGTTTCTGCCAACGACTGCGCCAACCTGGCGCTAGCCATCGGGGCAAGCCCCATCATGGCCCAGGCCCCGCAGGAAATGGCCGACATTGCCGCTTTGGCCAGCGCCGTTGTGCTGAACACCGGCACCCCGGACGAAGCCAAGTTCACCGCCGCCCGCACCGCCGGTGCCACGGCAAACCGCCGCAGCATCCCTGTCGTGCTGGACCCGGTGGGCGTGGGCGCAAGCCCCTGGCGGCTGGCAAACATCCAGAGCCTTTTGCAGCAGGTGCAGCCCGCCATTGTGCGGGTGAACGCCGGGGAGGCCGCCGCCCTGCTGGGCCTTGGCGGCAGCGAGCACGGGGTAGACAGTCTGACCGCCCCCAAAGCGCCCGCCGGGCTGGCCGCAGCGTTGGCGCAAAAGCTGGGGTGTGTGGTGCTGCTTTCCGGCACCGAGGACCTGATTGCCGATGGTCAGCAGCTCTGCACCGTGCGCGGCGGCAGCGACCGGATGCGCACCGTGACGGGGGCCGGGTGTATGCTTTCCGTTTTGTGTGGGGCGTTTGCCGCCGTACAGCCGGGGGATGCCTTTACCGCTGCCGTGCAGGCCGCACGGTTCTGGAAATCCTGCGCCGAGCAGGCTGAGGACCATGCCGCCGGGGCGGGCAGCTTCCGCGTGGCGCTGTTTGACGCGGCGGGCAGCATGACGGATGAAGTATTTGCCGGGGAATAATTTTTATGGTGGCAACTTAGTTGTACAAGTGCGTTTTTTCCCCCCGTACCCTGCTAGTGACTGATAAAACCATTGCCTTCTTTGTAGGGGCGGGGTCACTGACCCCGCTGCTCCCCTGCCCTAACACAAACAAAAATCAGCAAGGCCCGATACCGGGGTGAATCTCACCGCACGGTATCGGGCCTTGCTCTATATTGCTCTATATTTTATGTATTACTTCCCCGTTTGCCTGCTTTACCCAATCAGGCCGCTGTTCTTGACAGCCTGGACGGCTTCGGTGATTTTTTCCACCGGCAGGGTCAGGGCAAAACGGACGTAGCCTTCACCGGACGGACCAAAGCTGGAGCCGGGGGTGCAGATCACGCCGGCTTTTTCAATCATTTCCATGCAGAACTCCATGCTGGTGCCGTGCCCCTGCGGGACCGGTGCCCAGACGAACATGGAGCCATGGCTGTCCGGCACATCCCAGCCGATGGAGCGGAAGCCCCCGCACAGGGCGTCGCGGCGGCGCTGGTATTCGGCACACTGGGCCTTGATGGGCTCCAGCGGGCCTGTCATAGCGGCAATGGCGGCTTTCTGCTCCGGGATGAACTTGCCGAAATCGATCTGGGTGTGCAGCTTCTTGCATGCGGCAATCACATCGCGGCGGCCCACCAAAAAGCTGATGCGCGCGCCGGTCACGTTGAAGCTCTTGCTCAGGGAGAAGAACTCGACTGCGCAGGTCTCGGCGCCGGGAATGTTGAAGATGCTGTGGCCCACGGCACCATCAAAGATGATATCGCTGTAGGCGTTATCATGGATGAGCAGAATCTTATGTGCATTGCAGAAATCCACGATTTCCTGGTACAGCTCCGGGCTGCCCACGCTGCCCACCGGGTTGGCCGGCAGGGATACGATCATCATCTTGGCCTTATCAGCCACATCGTCGGGGATCTCCTTCACATTGGGCAGGAAGTTATGCTCTTTGGTCAGATGATAGTAGTACGGCACACCGCCGCCCAGCTTGACGCCGGTAATGAACACCGGGTAGCAGGGGTCCGGCAGCAGCACCACATCGCCGTCGTTCAGCAGGGCAAGGCCCATGTGGCCCATGCCGTCCTGGCTGCCGTTAAAGCTCATGATCTGGTCCGGGGTTATGCCGTCCACATCAAAGCGGCGCTTGTAATAAGCGCACACGGTATTCAGCAGTTCCGGCAGGTCCCGCAGGGAATACTTCCAGTTTTCGCTCACCATGGCGGCATCGCACAATGCCTGCTTGATGTGCGGCATCGGCTCAAAGTCCGGGGTACCGACCGAAAGATTGTACAACTTTTTGCCCTGTGCTTCCAGGGCCACCTTTTTATCATTCAGGGCGGCAAAAATTTCCGCGCCGAACAGGTCCAGCCGTTTTGAAAATTCCACTTCAAATGCCATGATTTTCTATCTCCTCTCCCAAGCCTGGGGTTATCCTCTATCCGGCAATACCAAATCATTCTAAGGCAATACCGCATAATTCCCGCCTGACGGCTTAAGCACCACTTCGGCGGCTGCGGCACGGCATCTGCGTTGCCAAAATGCTCGATAAGACATCCAGTATTATCTGCGCTTTTGGCTTAGCATCTGCCGCACCTCGCTCGCCGTATCGGCACTTAGAATTATGCGGTATTGCCCTAAGCGCCGATACAGCGGGAATCATCTGGTATTGCTCTATCTCACTTTGCACGCTGAGCGCACAAATAGGCATCAATATCAAAGTCCAGCAGCTGCGTATCCTTTTTTAAGTACAGCGGGTGGTGCGGCTGGCCGGATTTTAACAGCGGGCCTGCCGTGTACCACTTTGCGCCTGCCGCTTTGCCGTCGGCGGCAAAATCCTGCATACAGTCCATCAGGTAATCCCGTTTCAGGATGATGTTCCCCCACGCCGCCCACACGGCAGGCTGGTCCGACAAAGACAGCAGGTACCGGAACGCCTTGCGGTTTTCCGCGTGCAGGGCGGGGTTCAGCGCATGCTCCATATCATCGGGGCGGGTGGCGCGCTGGGCGTACACGTTGAACATCAAAAAGCTGTCATACCCGTTAGCCAGGGCAATGCGCTGGGCGCTCTGCAAGGTGGGATCCAGGGCATCCGGGGCCGCGGTGGATGGGTTGATACCTACGCAGATCAGCGGCTTTTTGCCGCGGGTGCCCAAAATGTAACGGTACTCGGAGTAGGTATTGGGCACATACAGCCAGCGGGCCGCATCATAATCCGGGGAAGGCTGCAGCGCCGCCTGCAAAGCGGGTTCAAACAGCGCCAGTTCCAGCCCGGCGGTGGGACCTTTTGGGATATGCATACAAGAAACCTCCTGAGGTACAGTTAAGGCAACACCGCACAATTCCCGCCTTGCGGCTTAAGCACCGCTCCGGCAGCTGCGGCACGGCATCTGCGTTGCCAA
>NZ_PSQF01000099.1:0-9042 GCF_003324125.1 Subdoligranulum sp. APC924/74
GCTAAGCCAAAAGCGCAGATAATACTGGATGCTGCAAAGGTGAGCGCCGCCAGTGGCGGAAACAGCGAACCGAAGCACGATGCGGGTACCGCAACCCGACATTATCGAGCATTTTGGCAACGCAGATGCCGTGCCGCAGCTGCCGGAGCGGTGCTTAAGCCGCAAGGCGGGAATTGTGCGGTGTTGCCTTAGAGAAATTCCTACAGTGCTTTCAATTGCAGGACTAATTATTGTATTGATCGCACTTGCTATGCTTGTGCTTTCGGATAAAAAGCAGGAAGTTGTGGAGGAATAGGATCATGTCAAAAGATGAGTATTTGATTACCGATGCGCCGCTGAAAGCGCTGACGGTTTTTGCAATGCCGATGATTCTCGGCAGCTTTTTTCAGCAGGTATACAATATGGCTGACTCCATTATCGTCGGTCAGTTTGTTGGTTCCTCCGCACTGGCGGCGGTCGGTGCCTGTGCAGCCCTGACGAATGTTTTCATTTGTGTGGCACTGGGAGCCGGTGTTGGGGCAGGTGTGCTTGTAAGCCGCTATTTCGGTGCCAAAGAGTATGGCAAAATGAAAACCATTGTGTCTACATCACTGATCAGCTTTTTACTTCTGAGCATCATCCTTGGTGTCTTTGGCTTTGCCTTTTCTCATGCGATGATGAGCGGATTACAGACCCCTGCCGATATTCTGGAGAAAGCGGTACTGTACCTGCGGGTCTATTTTGTGGGCTTTCCGTTTCTGTTCATGTACAATATTCTCTCTACCATGTTCACTTCCATCGGTGAATCAAAAATTCCGCTGGGACTGCTGATCTTTTCATCCATCCTGAATATTGTGATGGATCTTTGGATGGTAGCCGGTCTGGGGCTTGGCGTGTTTGGCGCAGCACTGGCAACCCTGATTGCCCAGGGGATTTCCGCTGTGTTTTCACTATTGATTTTCTTCTATCGGATGCGGCGGTATAAGAGTGCATTTGCCTGGTTTGACGGGCGGGAGTTGCGCTCGATGCTTCAGATTGCTGTTCCATCGGTTCTCCAGCAGTCTACCGTGTCTATCGGTATGATGATCGTACAGGCGGTGGTAAATCCTTTCGGCACACAGGCTCTTGCAGGATATGCGGCGACGATGCGGGTGGAGAATGTCTTTTCTCTGATTTTTGTGTCCATCGGCAATGCAGTTTCGCCGTATGTTTCCCAAAACCTTGGGGCGGGCAAACCCCAGCGCATCAAAAAAGGCTACCACGCAGCATTGGTGTTGGATGTGTGCTTTGCGGCGCTTGCCTTCCTTGTCATTGAAACGCTGCACATGCAGATTTCTTCGCTGTTCCTTGGAAAAGACGGAACCGCCCTGGCCTATCAGGTGTCTGGAGATTATATGAGATGGCTCGGTTACTTCTTTATCTTTATGGGAATTAAAATGGCGACCGATGGAGTTCTGCGCGGACTCGGAATCATGCGGCCATTCCTCATTGCCAACATGGTAAACCTTGCGATTCGCCTGTCCGTGGCACTGATCTGCGCACCGCGTTTTGGCATTGATTTTGTTTGGCTTGCTGTGCCGGCAGGATGGTTTGCCAACTTCTTGGTTTCCTATGCGGCACTCAGAAAATCCTGGCCAATGGATAAAGCGGTACGCGCTCGCTAATATCCGGTTTGTCAAGTTATACTAGCGATTTTACGGTGGGCCTTGGTCCGCCGTTTCTTTTTGCTTTACATATTCTTTGCCCTGCTGTACGCCTCGCTCCTGCCATTCCGCGGTAAGCTCATTACGGACACGGATAGAAAGAAGCCGCTGATGAATCCAGTCTGTATCATATGCTCACATTCTGGACGAGGATAGAAAGGTCAATGCTCAGAAATTCGAGACTGCCTTCTATGCCAAGCCTGATCTCCGCAATGTCCGTCCGCCGGAGGAACCGGCAAAATCGGAACCTGCGACCCTGGACCTTGAAAGCCTTGTGGAGCAGCTTCAGAAGTCGCCGGAGCTGGCGAGTGCGCTCGCAGCCCTGATAGCGGCGCAAGCCCCGGCAAAGTGATCCGAAAAATCGAATTAGCAAAATGCAGAATTTTCTTAGCAAATTTCTGAAAAGCGTTCGAGTCCAATTAGCAAATATACATCATGCGGCGTATAAAAAGCTCTCGGTAACAGAAGCGAAATTACCGGGAGAAGGAGGAACAAAAAAAACGCTGCAAACCCCGAAAAAGGCTTGCAGCGGTGCTTTCTGGCGTCCCAGAGAGGATTTGAACCTCCGACCCCACGCTTAGGAGTATGGCTTACCATGTGATACACGGTTCGGATGTAACTTCCAATATCATCCCTTACGCAGAATGACTTGTAGTAAACGAACTTTATGGTGCAAAACACCTATTCTGACGCAGTTTTATGTGTCCGTTGGGTGGTCCTATTAGCAAATTCTTAGCAAGAGGACACCCAGCCAAAGCCGATTGCTACTGCCATTCTCCACTCCCTTAGTCAAAATGACAAGGCAAATACATGGAGGTTACTATGGACAAGAAAGAGAAAAAGTCACTGCCGGAACCGCGCACATATACCGTGGAACAGATTGCGGCCATGCTCAACATCGGTCGCACAACCGCATATCAGCTCGTCAAGCAGGAGGAGTTCAGGATCGTCCGCATAGGCAATGCGATCCGCGTTTCCAAGAAATCTTTTGACGAGTGGCTGGAAAGTTTAGAATTGTGAATATCGCAAGAAACGCCGTAGGCTCAAAAAACCTATGGCGTTTTTTTATACCCATTTTTGAAGGAGGCTGGCAATGAAACTGACAGAAGCAGAAATGAGGATGGTGTTTCAGATTGAAAGTACCAATCAGAACGCCGCCCTGAATGAGATTTACATGACATGGCGCTATGCGCCGAACCCGGCAACGAAAGAAACGGCGGAAGGCCTTCTGGACAAGCTCCGCCCACTGTCGGATCAGGAGTGCATGGATTTGATCCGCAAGGTGCAGGCCGAATACCGTCTGCCAGAGAAAGCCCGCACCATCGGAGAAATGCTGGCAGAAGCCAGGCAGCGATCCGGGGCGCAGAAGTTATCTGGCCATGACATTATGGCTTTAGAGCGTTTCGACCCGGCGACCAGACACATGATTGTCTTTGATGTTCTTACCCATGACTCGCCTGTTGGCTGGAAGGGTGAGAAAATGCGCCTGTTCCTGACTGACGCCGGATACAGCAAGGCTTTGGAAAATCAGGAAAAGGGACATATCAAAATCCGTAACCATGCGAAGGTGCTTTCCGGCGATCTCCACTATGACCATAAAGACCGTGAGAGGTAGCCGCCCCAAACTGTATCAAAATCAGCGGAAAATCTTCTGTTTCTTCCTCCGTGGCTTGCGTTCTGAACAGAGCGTGGATGTTTTCCCATGCGGGAGGCTATGGAGGCATACAGACGGGTAAACCGCTCAAAATCAACACTTTTTATTTTCACAGGAAGGAGGTGCGAAGATGGCTGTTTTTCGTATTGAAAAGACCCGTGATTATACGGTCATGTCGAACCATCACTTGAAAGATCGAACGCTGACCCTGAAATCCAAAGGGCTGCTGTCCATGATGTTGTCACTCCCTGATGAGTGGAATTACACCACCAGAGGTCTTGCGGCGATCTGCCGGGAAGGTGTGGACAGCATCGGTGCGGCATTGAAGGAGCTGGAAAACCACGGGTATATCCGGCGCACCCAGCTTCGGGATGAAAAAGGCAAGATCACGGATACCGAGTATGTCATTTTCGAAATGCCTCAGTGCGAACCGCCGTCAAGCCCAGGTACGCCTTTACCGGGTACGGCAAAGCCATATACGGAAAACCCGGATATGGGTATCCCGGATACGGCGGAACCGTGTACGGAAAACCCCGCACAATTAAATACTAATCAAACAAAGACTGATTTATCAAGTACGGAGATATCAAATCCTATCCCATCAAATCCCCCTACCCCCGCAGGGGCAAGGATGGGAATGGATCGGATGGGAGCCAGAGAATGTTATCGTGAAGTGATTTTGGACAACATCGAGTACAGCTATCTGGTGCAGGACAGCCATATCGACCGTGAGCAGCTTGACGAAATCGTTGACCTGATCGTGGATACCGTATGTTCTGCCCGCAAAGTCATCCGCATTGCCGGAGATGATTATCCGGCAGAGGTGGTAAAGTCCCGGTTTATGAAGCTGGACAGTTCCCATGTTCAGTATGTCATGGACTGTATGAAGGACAACACCACCTATGTCCGCAATATCAAGAAATACCTTCTGGCGGCGCTGTATAACGCCCCGACCACCATCAACAGCTACTATTCTTCCCTGGTGCAGCACGATATGTACGGGGACGGGCAAAGGGGGCGAGGCTAAATGCAGGAGGAAGTAACGCGGGGCGCCGTAACGCTCATTGTTGACGGAGCCAAGCTAAGCGAGCAAGTCTTTGAAAAGGCCGTCAAAAAGTTCCTGGAGGAAATCCAGAAAAGCCAGAAGCCAAAAATCTACCGCGGCAGGCAGAGCCTTAAACAGCTTGCCAGCCAGAACGCCGGTCTTGCCAATATCGAGATCAGTGACAAGAATATCAAGGCTTTCTCCCGTGTGGCGAAAAAATACCATGTGGATTTTGCCTTGAAGAAGGACACCGCCGCAGAGCAGCCCCGTTACCTGGTCTTTTTCAAAAGCCGGGACGCGGATGCCATCACAGCGGCATTTCAGGAGTTTGCCAGCCGGAAAATGAGCCGTGAGGAAAAGCCCTCCATCCGGGAACGGCTGACCCAGGCGAAGGAACAGGCGGCGGAGAAAGTGGAACACCGCACCATTGACCGGGAGAAAGTAAAGGTCAAAGATCGGAGCGTGCAGAGATGAACATGAAAAAACTGTTTTTGCTGAATTTCCCGTATCTTCTGTTCGTGTATCCCTTCGATAAGCTGGCACAGGCTTTCCGGCTTGCGCCCGGTGCTGACCTTTCCGGCAAGCTGCTCTCCATTGGGGACGGCTTCACGGCAGCCCTTTCCTCCCCGTGGCTCAGTTTCCATCCCACGGACCTGCTGATCGGCATAGCGGGTGCGGTGATCCTTCGCATGGCGGTCTACCTGAAAGGCAAGAACGCTAAGAAGTATCGCCACGGGATCGAGTATGGTTCTGCCCGCTGGGGTACGGCGGCAGATATCGCTCCCTACATGGACAAGGACTTTTTCCAGAACATCCCCATGACGCAGACGGAACGGATCACGATGGCAAGCCGTCCAAAGCAGCCGAAGTATGCCAGAAATAAAAACATTCTGGTGATCGGCGGTTCCGGCAGCGGCAAGACGCGGTTCTTCTGTAAGCCGTCGCTGCTGCAAGCTCATTCGTCCTATGTCTGCACTGATCCGAAAGGAACCTTGCTGCCGGAGATCGGCGCTTTCCTGGAACGGAAGAAATACCGTATCAAGTGCCTCAACCTGATAAACTTCCGAAAATCCATGAAATACAATCCGCTGGCTTATATCCGATCAGAGAAAGATATCTTAAAGCTGGTGAACGCCCTGATTATGAACACGAAGGGCGAAGGCGAAAAATCTTCGGAAGATTTCTGGGTCAAAGCGGAACGCCTCTATTATTCCGCGCTGATCGGCTACATCTGGTACGAGGCCACGGAGGAAGAAAAGAACTTCATCACACTTCTGGACCTTATCAATGCCAGTGAAGCCAGAGAAGATGACGAGACTTATCAAAGCCCGGTGGACCTGCTCTTTTCTCAGTTGGCGGAACGGGAGCCGGACCACTTCGCCGTCAAGCAGTACCGCAAATTCAAGATGGCGGCAGGCAAGACCTTAAAATCCATCCTCATTTCCTGCGGTGCTCGGCTTGCTCCCTTCGATATCAAGGAGCTGCGGGACCTGATGGAGTATGACGAACTGGAACTGGATACCCTGGGCGACCAAAAGACGGCGCTGTTTGTGATCCTTTCGGATACGGACAGCACTTTCAATTTCGTGGCTGCCCTCATGTATAGTCAGCTTTTCAATCTGCTCTGCGACAAGGCGGATGACTTCTACGGTGGGCGGCTGCCCGTCCATGTCCGTTTGATCCTGGACGAGTTTGCCAACATCGGCCAGATACCGAACTTCGATAAGCTGATTGCCACCATCCGAAGCCGTGAAATATCGGCTTCTATTATTTTGCAGTCGCAGAGCCAGCTAAAGACCATCTACAAGGATGCGGCAGATACCATTGTCGGTAACTGTGACAGCACCTTGTTTTTGGGAGGCAAGGAGAAATCCACGCTCAAGGAAATTTCGGAGCTGCTGGGGAAAGAGACCATTGATCTCTATAACCAGTCCGAAAACCGGGGCAGCCAGGTTTCCCACGGCCTCAGTTATCAGAAATTAGGAAAGGAGTTGATGACCCAGGACGAATTGGCAGTGATGGACGGCGGCAAGTGTATCTTCATGCTGCGGGGCGTGCGCCCATTCCTTTCGGACAAGTACGACCTCACCCGACACCCGAATTACAGATACACGGCCGACGCCGACCCTAAAAATGTCTTTGACATGGAACGGTACATGAAGAAGCAGCGTACCGTGGTAAAACCCACGGACTCCTTCGATGTGTACGAGATTGACGCAACAACTTAACCCAAAATCAAAAACATTTTTTAGGAGGATTATTTATGGAATTTTTCAACAGTGCAGTTGGTGTTTTGCAGACTCTCGTAGTGGCCCTGGGCGCAGGTCTTGGTATCTGGGGCGTTATCAACCTTCTGGAAGGTTACGGTCAGGACAA
Organism: Subdoligranulum sp. APC924/74; assembly: GCF_003324125.1. Lineage (NCBI taxonomy): Bacteria > Bacillati > Bacillota > Clostridia > Eubacteriales > Oscillospiraceae > Subdoligranulum > Subdoligranulum sp. APC924/74. The sequence goes on from NZ_PSQF01000099.1 coordinate 6,758, forward strand.
CCCTGCTTCCAATGCTCATGTGCGATAAAGTAACACACAAGAAATTGATAGACAGCAACTTGCTATTCCGTAAAATTAGTAGAAATTTATTGTCGAAAATGATACAATATAACAGCAAAAAGATATTTTTTTGAGGAGGAACCATCATTGAATCAAACACAATATAATTTTTCGACATCGAAAACACTTGTAAATATCCTTGTTTACTTTCTGTTATTTTTGGCAGGAGATTTATTTAGCAGTATTTCTTTTGATTTGCTTTTTTCGTTTGTGGAACTTCCGAGCAATGCACTATATGTAATTCTAAGAATGTTGGGGGCTTTATTACTAACCGCTTTCCTTTTTTGGCTTTATACAACAAAAGGACTCCACTTGAAAATGAAAGATTTTGGTATTACACCGAACATAAAAAAATGGGGTGTTCTAATATCTGTTTTTCTTCCAGTATTCGTTACAGCTATTTTTGCAATGATTGGTAAATTTGAAGTCAACTCTTTTTCGGCGGGTGAAATATGTTTAATTATAATAGCTTCCATGCTTATAGCACTAAAGTCGGGAATAACAGAGGAAATGTTGTTTCGTGGGTATATTATGAAATTATTGGAGAGTAGATGGAATAAATATATAGCAATTTTAATTCCATCGTTTCTTTTCAGTTTAGTACACATTCCCTCAATGGAAACCTTTACTGTTAGCGGTGTTCTGCTTTTAATCATTAGCGGTACAGTAGTAGGAATCATGTTTTCTCTTGTTTCCTACAAAGGAAAATCCATAAGTAATAGTGCCTTATTACACGCCGCATGGAACTTTATTATGATAACAGATATTCTCCATATTACGACAGCGCAAGGAACTTATGGAAGTCCGATTTTTTCGATAATAATATCTTCAGATAATGTTTTCCTTACAGGAGCAGGGTTTGGAATAGAAGCATCTATAATCGCAATTATTGGATATATTCTTGTTTGTGGGTTTGTGCTGATTCCGAAGAAAAAGTAAAGACTATTCAATTCAATAATTGATAGCAAATCCAGCCGAGCCAGTCAACGGCAAGTAAATGGGCTTCGCCCACCGTTGACAGCCCCGCCTGTCTTTGCAAATGTGCAGTCAAGAGGACGATAGCCCAAAGTGCTACCGCCCTCTTTTATTTACAACTGAATAACCGCCGCCCCGCAGCGGCACACGAAGCAGTAAATCCGAAAAAGATTTGCTGCTTTTTTTGAGCCCATTTTTGGCAAATTTCCAAAAGTTCCGTATTAGACAGTGAAGCCCCAAAAGGCTGCCATTTTTTCATACAGCGGGCAAAACGCAGCTTCCGAAACGCCTTATTGTCGGGAAAGACCGAGCCGCCGAAAAAGTCCTTGCCGGAAAGTCCGTCCATTCTGCTCTTTTATGGTTTGTAGGGAGTAAGGGGGAGAATGCCAGCCCGCCGCCTTTTATGAAAAAAGCTGGTTATAGATTTCCCGAAAAAGTGGCAGTAGCAAGTGAGGGCAATCCAACAGCTCTTTATGAAAAAAGCTGGTTGCGATTTCTCAAAAAAGTGGCAGTAGGAAGTGAACGGCAGTCCGGCAGTTTCTTAGAGCAAGATTCTACCGCAGTACCAAAATTCGCTTTTCGCTCATTTTGCCCCTGCGGGAATCTTGTTGGGGAGTGCCTTCCCCAAACCCTGCTTATACGGCTTACGCCGCTTAAAAATCCCTCAAAATATTTTTTCGGATTTTTCAAAAACAGTTCCGCTTCACACCCTGTTTTTCTCCTATTAGTGAGAGGACACCACGCACAGAAAGGAGGTTTTTACCATGCGAAAACGATATAACACACCGCACCGCAGCCGGGTAGTCAAAACACGCATGACCGAGGAAGAATACGCCGAGTTTGCGGAAAGGCTTTCTGCTTACCACATGAGCCAAGCCGAGTTTATCCGGCAAGCCATAACCGGGGCAGCCATACGCCCCATCATAACTGTTTCCCCCGTCAATGACGAGCTGCTTGCCGCCGTCGGGAAGCTGACCGCCGAATACGGCAGGATCGGCGGCAACTTAAACCAGATAGCCCGGACGCTGAACGAGTGGCACAGCCCCTACCCGCAGCTTGCCGGGGAGGTACGGGCGGCGGTTTCCGACCTTGCTGCCTTGAAGTTTGAAGTCTTGCGAAAGGTAGGTGACGCTGTTGGCAACATTCAAACATATCAGCTCTAAAAATGCGGACTATGGCGCAGCCGAGCAGTACCTCACCTTTGAACATGACGAGTTTACCATGAAGCCCACCCTTGATGAAAACGGGCG
>NZ_PSQF01000009.1:0-59027 GCF_003324125.1 Subdoligranulum sp. APC924/74
TTTTGGCAACGCAGATGCCGTGCCGCAGCCGCCGGAGCGGTGCTTAAGCCGTAAGGCGGGAATTGTGCGGTGTTGCCTTAGGCATTTTCGGAGATTCCGAAAGAGATTTCGCTTTCGGCCCCCCAAAAAATCGTCACCCCAGCGCCACATCCAGCACCATCATCACGCTGAAGCCTACCGCAAAAAACATCGTGCCAACGTTTGAGTGCTGTCCCTGCGACATTTCCGGGATCAGTTCCTCCACCACCACATACAGCATGGCTCCGGCAGCAAAGCTGAGCAGATAGGGCAAAGCAGGCACCACGATGCCTGCTGCCAGAATCGTCAGCACTGCCCCAATGGGCTCTACGATGCCAGATAGTACTCCGTCCCAGAACGCCCGGCGTTTTGGCATTCCTTCTGCCCGCAGGGGCATGGAAATGATGGCCCCCTCTGGGAAGTTCTGGATGGCGATCCCAAGGGAAAGTGCCAACGCTCCGGCTGCAGTGATCTGAGCAGTCCCGGCAAGATAGCCAGCATAGACCACCCCCACTGCCATGCCCTCCGGGATGTTGTGCAGCGTCACTGCCAGAACCATCATCGTGGTGCGTTGGAGTTGGCTTTTTGGCCCTTCGGCCTGCAAACTATTCTGGTGCAGATGCGGAATAAGATGATCCAGCAGCAGCAAAAACAGGATGCCCAGCCAGAAGCCCACCGCTGCAGGGAAAAACGCCAGCCTGCCCAGATCTGCAGCCTGCTCCATGGCCGGGATCAGCAGACTCCATACCGATGCCGCCACCATCACTCCGGCTGCAAAGCCGGTGAGGGCACGCTGGATGCCATCGCTCAAAGACTTTTTCAAAAAGAACACACAGCCCGCCCCAAGACTTGTGCCCAGAAAAGGAATCAAGATTCCCCAAAACGCATCTTGCATGATATAGTACCTCCCTGTGGTTAAGTGCGGCTAACCGCATAAAAAGTATACTGCTCTCCGGCAAAAAGGTCAAGTGCTTTGCGGCATACGATTCAGCCGGTAGATGTTGATGCTGTTCACCAACAGCGTATTGCCTTGCGGCCAATCATCGCCATCGAACGAGAACGGACGCTATACCGCGAAATCCGTGTTGATGATACGGCAATCTCGCTTGCGGAAAAAATCGTAGATACAGAAATCGAGAATGTTTACAGCACCCCTAAACAGCAGAACATTTCCCAAAGCCATAACGAAAAATTCCGATAAAAGGCCAGCGGCGGCTTTCGCAAAGAAAGCCGCCGCTGTTGTCAAAATGGATACTCTTAGAATTTTCCGCCGGAACTGCCGCCGAAGCCGTCGCTGTCGGTACTCGAGCCGCTCGAGCTGCTCGAGCTGTCGTTCTTGACGGGGTCGTACGTTTCGGTCTCGGTGGTGTGGGTGTAGGTGTCCTCCACCACGGACAGCGCCAGACCCTCGGCGGGCATGTAGGCGTTGGCATGGGTCTGCTCGTTGGCAGTTTTCATCTGCACATAGAAGATGCCGCAGACAATACACGCTACAGCCAGCGGAATGACAAACACAAACACCCACTTGATCCAACCCTTGGCGGGGTCGTTGCCGCTGTCCAGCGGTGCACCCTTTTCGGCATAGAAATCAAGCGTGTCCGCGCACATTTCTATGTAGGTTTCGGAGGCCTTATAATACGTTCCGTCCGAGAGCATCGGCACGATCTTATCCTCGATCTGTGCAATGCGGTAATCGGTAAAGGCCGTGACACCGCCGCCGTAGGTGATCGTGACATAATCGCGGGAATCCAGCGCAATCAGGAACAGGATACCGCTTTTGCCCTCGCCGTAGCCAAGGTCATAGTCGCGGTACCAATCCTTGGCAAACTCGCGCACGTTCTGCCCGCCGATGTCAGGCACCGTCAGCAGGTAGACGTTGACACCGTGTCCGGCACTGGCGTCCTGCGCCTTTTGTTCCAATTCAGCGGTCGCTTCGGGTTTGAACAGCTCGTAGGTGTCCATCACCAACGGCATTTCGGCAAACGCCGGTACGGCGCAGAGCAAGCACAGCACCAGTGCCGTAAGCAGAGAAAACAGTTTCTTTTTCATACTCTGTTTCCCCCTTTCAAAGCAGGAATGCAAGCAGGATCATCAGCGGAACACTGATGCCCGCGAACCAGGCGGCCACCTTTCGCTTATCAACCGGCAGGTCGCCGACCAGCTTGCCGGTCTGCCCGTTCATGGCGAACAGATAGTCCTTGCCCTGCCACTTGGTGTGCAGCATCCAGACGGGCAGCAGCGCGTAGTGCTTGGCGGTGTAATCAATGCTGATGTTCTCGCTCCGGGTGCTTACGCTGCTGTAGCCGGTAATGCTGGCCGAAAGCTCACTGCTGACCGAATTCTGCATACGGCTGTGGGCGCGGGCCTGGCAGGTGTCGGCGTCCTCGTCATATTTGTCTGCCATATAGCCCGGCAGGTACGCGGTCGAGAAGGGCTGGAACGCGCGGTAGTCATACGGCTCAATGGCGTCCATGTGGCCGTTGGGCATCTTGGTCGAGCCATCCACAGGTACGCCCATAAACTGCGTGGTGCCCGCGCGGCGGACATCATAGTGCTTGGTCGTGGTGATGACGTAATCGCCGTTGCGGTGGCGGGAGCTGGTCGTGGCTTCATATAGGCCCGAGCCGGAGGCGTTGGCATCGAACAGCCAGAACGGGACATACACGCCCTTGATCTCCTCGATATGATTCTGCGAAGAGAAGGCATTGGGCAGGAATCTCTTCCCGCGATAGTATTTTTTCAGTGCGGCCTTGGCGGCGTTCTTATCCAGCACAAACGGCAGGACAAGCTCAGGCCGCTGCATGCCGCTGAACTGCCCCGCGATGACCGTTGGATTGCCGCAGTACGGGCAGCTTGTCGCGGCGGTCGTCTCGTCACAGATCAGCTCTGCGCCGCAGGACGGGCAGGAATAGCTGCGCAGTCCGGCGGCCTCGTTTTCGCTCCAGACGGAGTCTGGCGGCGGTGCTTGTTTATTCTGTGCCGCGGTTTCGGCAGCGGCTTCTTTTTCAGCATAGAGCGCTTCGATCTCAGCAGTATCGTAGCTGCTGCCGCAGAAGTCACACACCAGCTTTCCGCTGGCACCGTCAAAGTGAAGCGGACCGGTACAGGCAGGGCATTGGTAGTTGGTAAGCTGCGTTGCCATTATGCGTCACCTCTCTTTCCTTCGGTTTGCAGCTGCCCTGCCAGATCTTCAAAAAAATCACGCAGGGTGCTGCGCGTATTGCCATCGGCATCCAGATAACGGTAGATGATCTCGCCATCCGGGGCCTTGTAAATCAGGCAAACGCTATCTAACGTTTCATCGGTGATGAATAAGCCGGGAGAATTTTTCTTTTCGTCTGGCAGGCTTTCCAGCCCCAGCTTTTCTGCCAGAGCCAGGGCTTCTTGCCAATGGGTGTCCTCAACAGGGATGTTTTCCAGCTCCACCCATTCATCATCCTTGTAATTGCAGCTGAAAAGGCAGCCGTCAACCGGGTCATTTCTTATGCTGAATCCATAGGTGTCGTCATAGCACATACCGGAATAACTGATGCTGATACCGGTCAGTGTGCCGGGCGGCGCTTTTTTACAGCCGGACATTGTCAGAAAAGCGGCTGCGGCGCAAAGCACCGCAGCGATTTTTTTGTGCATCACTGGCCAAACGGCTTACCGCACTCCGGGCAGAACTTGGGCGGATGGGCCGGGTCATCCGGGGTCCAGCCGCACTGGCTGCACTTGGCGGGAGCCGGGGCGGGCTTGGGGCTGCCGCAGTTGCAGCAGAACTTACCGGTGTTGGAAGTGCCGCAGCTGCATACCCAGCTGGCGGCTGCGGGAGCCGGGGCAGGCTTGGGGCTGCCGCAGTTTGCGCAGAATTTGCCGGTGTTGCCGGTCTGGCCGCAGCTGCAGGTCCAGCCTGCGGGGGCAGAGGCCGGGGCCGGGGCGGGCTGTGCGGCGGCCTGCTGCTGGGCACCCATCTGGTACAGGTTCTGGGCGTTCATACCGCCCGCCGCACCGGCCATATTCATGCCCATAAAGGCCATGGCGGGGCCTGCGCCCTGATTACCGGCCGCGGTCTGCATGGCACTGGCCTGTGCGCCGACAAGATGCGCAGCGGCGCGGGTCGGGTCCATAAAGGCTGCGTTGCGCTGCATTTCCTTGAGCATCTGCTCGTCTTCCTCGCTGGCCTTCACGCTGGAAACGCCGAAGGATACGATCTCGATGCCGCGCAGCTTGCCCCACTTGGCGCTCAGCACATCGTTGAGGGCCTCGGCAAGCTCCATCGTGTGGCCAGGCAGTGCGGAATAGCGGATGCCCATATCGCTGATCTTGGCAAAGGCGGGCTGCAGGGCGGTCATCAGCTCGGATTTCAGCTGCCCGTCGATCTCATCGCGGGTGTAGCCTTCCTCCACATTGCCGCAGACATTGGTGTAGAACAAAATGGGGTTGGTGATGCGGTAGCTGTACTCGCCGAAGCAGCGGATGGCAATGTCGATGTCGATGCCGGCGCGCTGATCCACCACGCGGAAGGGCACCGGGCTGGGCGTGCCGTATTTGTTGCCCACCAGCTCCTTGGTGTTGAAGTAATAGATGCGCTGATCCATCGGGGCCTCGCCGCCGAAGGTAAAGCGCTTGCCGATGTTCTGGAACACTGCGCCGATGGACTCGGACAAATCGCCGCTGAACAGCGTCGGCGCGCTGCCGGTATCGTAGGTGTACTCACCCGGCTCGGCGCACATATCCACGACCTTGCCCTGCTCCACGATCATGGCACACTGGCCGTCGGCAACGGCCACGATGGAGCCGTTGGAGATAATGTTGTCATTGCCTTTGGTGTTGGCGCTGCGTCCGCTCTGGCGTTTCCAGCCGCGGGTAGCCAACAGGTCAGCTGGCATGGCTTCACAATAAAAGTATTCCTTCCACTGGTCGGCCATAACGCCGCCAGCAGCGCCCATTGCAGCTCTGATAAGTCCCATAATGATCCTCCTATATCAGGGGCGGGCAGGGCCCGCCCCATTTTGTACAGATAAATCAGTTCGTTATTTGTTGGCCAAGGCGGCCTTGTACTCCTCATAGCGGGGCGGCAGCTCTTCGAGCTCCTCGTTCCACTCGGTGCCGTCCAGCCTCATGTAGAAGCTGACCGCACAGGCCGTACCGTCGTCGCCCTCGTAGTCATACATGAACAGCGAGATGCTGTCGTCATACGGGTACAGGTTGAACTTATACGCATCGCTCTCGGTTATGTTCTGGTCAAGCACCCAGTCGTAGCCGTCCAGGATAGGCTCGATATGGTCATCATAGACATTGACCCACATCGTGATGACTGGGTCATCGGGCATACCGTCACGGTAAACCTCAAAGTAGTGGCTGCCGTCATCGCTCTCACCGATGTAGCCCCAGCAATCGTAGGTGTCGGTGTCAAAGTAATCACGGTTCGGTACATTCTTGTAGTTTTCCATCCGGAACCAGCCGTACCAGTTGGTGTTGCCCAAATCATCGTAGGTGTTGCCGTCGTCGTAGGTGTAGGGCGGGTCAGGCTCATCCGGGCCGTCGATCCAGCCGTCGCCGTCATATTCGTCCTCGCCGCCGTCCAGCAAGGCGGGGTCGATTTCAGGCTTCGTGTCGCTGCGCTTAAAGACCATGGTCATACCGTCAAACTCAATGGTCAGCAGGTCACCCTCACGGGTGTAGGTCATGGCCGGGGTGTTGGGGTCGGTCAGCGCGTAGAAGCTGCCGTCCTTCCATTGGAAGGTGACAAAATCCTCCATGTAGGTTTCGCCGGTGCTGTCCGCGCGCAGCTCAATGTAGAAGTCCTCCATATCGACGAGGGCAAGCTCCTCCTTGGAGAGGGTGTACTCGCTGTCGGAGGCGGATTCCAGCACATAGATGCCCACATCGGTATCGCTGCCTGCGGTGGTGCCCTGGGTCATGTTGTCACCGTCCAGAGGCTGCTGCATGGTGCTGCCGGACTTGACGAAGTAGAGCGTCACGCCCTGTCCCTGCACATCGTTCAGGGTCAGGATTTCGTCTTGCAGGGTGCCGGTGCAGCTCAGGCCGCCGCAATCCAGCTGGAAGACCCCGCTGTTCAGCGTCCACTTGCCGTAGGACTTGGTGCCGTCCACCGTTACAACGCACTTGCCCTTATCATTCAGGTCCATCAGGAACCCGCTGCCGAAGGCATCCTCGACCTGCGTCACGGAGCCGCCGATCTCGGCGTAGGCTGCTTCCCAGGTGCCCTGATTCGGGTCACCGGCGTTCGGCTTGCCGGTGCGGATAGAGCCGCTAATCATTGTTACGATGATCATAAGCAGGAATATCACCGGGATGGCGATCAGGATCATCCGCTTGGGGGACATTGGTGCGCGGGGGCGCTTGGGCTTGCCGCCGGGGGCCACATTGCCGTAAGGGTTGCCGCCCGTGCCGCCGGGTGGCGGCGGCGTGACAGGCGGTGCGGACGCGGACGGGGGCGTTTCCCCGGCGTAAAGCGGTGCGCCTGCGCCGGTCTGCGGCGGTGTGCCGGGCGCATTGCCTGCGTAAGGATTCGCTGCGTTCGTCCGGGGCTGCGGGGCGGCAGGTGCGCTGCCTGCATAGGGATTGCCGCCGCTTGCCTGCGGCTGCGGGGGCGTCTGTGCAGGCTGTGGGGGCGGCGGTGCAGCCTGGGTCGGCTGAACCGGGGGCGGGGGCACAGCTGCGGGCTGTGCGGCGGGCTGTGCGGCAGGCTGCGGTACGGATACTTTTGCACCGCAATTCTCGCAGAATTTAGTACCGGGCTTTAACTCGGCACCACATTGCGTACAGGTTGCCATAGTGTCTGCCTCCTTTACAAGATAATCGTTTCAGATTTTTTTATTCGTTTGTCATTTCAAACCAAACGGATTCGTCCTTTGGCAGGTTCAGCAGGGATTCCCCGCCGATATGCCTTACGTAAAAGCCGCCGTAATCGGTGGGCATCATGGCCACGGTTTCGCGCTGTGCGCGCCCTAGATCCATGCGGTACAGCGAAATGCTGCAGATCCAACCGCGGTGATCCATACCAAGGTAGGTGATGCCGCTGTCCCATGTGGCGGGCTCTCGGTTTTCGTTTCGGTATTCGCCGATGTAGAAGTTCGGCTGATCCTCGCAAATTTCAAACCAGGTACCGGTGTAGTCACTTACATACGAGCCGATCAGGCTGGAAAGTTCCATCGGGTCGGCATTGTGCATGGCCTCGACCAGGTTGAATTTTTCATTGTTGCGGGAGACAGCGTACACCGTTGTATACTCGGCCTCGAAATCCGCATCGTAAGCGGTGCCGATCTCAAACTTGACGATCTCGTTGACGCCGTACAGCGGGCCGCCGTTGGCCATGGTGCCGCACTGTGCGCCGCTGATGACGTCGATGTACTCGACATTGCCGTCCTCGGTCAGCAGGAACACATAGGGGGCATAATCCTGGCCGACACTGGTCATGAGCATCTTTACATAGTTGCCGTAGCAGCCGTTTACCGTAAACTCGGTTTGGTCGCCCAGCTCGTACCATTCCTTCATGTCTTGGTAGGTAACTGCGCCGTCGGAGCTTACATAGTCGGTCAGGGCGCGCACCGTTACCTTGCCGGTGGCGGTCACATCGCAGGTAAACCATTCGTCCTGGCCGTGCAGCACCTGGCCGCTGGCCTGCCGCTTGTTGGGGTCAACCTGAACATCTGTCCAGTACATTCCCGACCCGGCGGGGGTGTACATCGGTACGGTCACGACAAAACCGTTTGAAAAATGGGGAAATATGGAGTAGTAGGTAAATACACTGTCAAGCTCGCTCAGGCTTTGCGCGCGCATCTTGTACAGCATGGCGGTATATTCGGGGTCATAGCCGCCGAAATGGACATCGAAATGCTGTGCTGTGGCGCGCTGCAGCGCGTTCAAGGTCTTTGCGCTGTCGGTGTAGCCCATGTATTCCAGCAAATCCAGATTGGTAAGTTCCTGCCCTGTGGCAAAGTTGTAATGGTAGCTGCCCACATCGTCGTTGAACATCCTGTCGGAGCTGGTGATTTGCAGGTGTAGCTTTGCAAAAAAACAAAAAACAGATTGAGAATAGAACAGAAAAATAAAGCGTTTTAATTTTTACCCTATAAATGCAAAAACGGTGATTAAGGCATGATTAAATTTGCCTTAATCACCGTTTTTTGTCCCTACTTGCGTTTGCGGTTTCCGTGGTCTTCCACAATGAGGTTTTTGCCCGTGCGGCGCACCCTGTTGGGCTCATACTCCAGCAAATCGTTCAAATCGCAGTCCAAGGCTTCGCAGATGCGATCCATTTGCTCATAGGTTATACCTTCTGCGTAGTCATTGCAAATGTGTCCGATTGTGTTAGGGCGGATGCCGGTTTCACGGGAAAGTCTGGCTTGCGACCAATGCTTTTCCCCTAGCAAGCGGGAAAGATGATTGCGGATCATCTTATCGCCCCTACAGGCAATCGTATCACTTTCTGGGAAAATGTCCTCTAGAACGATACATTCTACCGATTTTCGTTAGGCATTTCCCTGCGATTTTGTATAATTGCTGATAAGCACCTCATGGAATTCGCCTGTGGAAACACTGGGCAGATTGTTCCGCCGCACCAGCGGCGTGATTTCGCAGTCTTCGTATAACTTACGGACAGCTTCGCAATCATTATATGAAAGCAAAAAGCGCCCGCGAATATTATGTAAAACTCGTGCCAAACGCTCATGGTCAGCGGTGCTGAATGCTGCTTGGTAGTACTTTTCCGTCCCCATATAGGGCGGGTCGCAATAAAATAGAGCGTTTGGGCGGTCGTAGGTGCGAATCAGCTGCTCGAAGTCCAGATGCTCAATTATAACCTTTCGCAGCCGCTCTTGTACGGGCGCAAAAGATGCAGAAATGTTGCCTGCAATCTTAGGCGCAGTCGCAAAAGTACGGCGGTCGCAGCCAAAGCTCATCTTGATTAGGTAGAGACTGCGCGCCGCGCGCTGGATGTCTGTCAGGCCTCTGCAGTCGGTTTGCGCGGCGCTGTCAAAGAACACCTCGCGGGAGTCCGGCAGCAGGGCAAGCTCCGCCGCGACGGCCTCCGGGTGGTATTTAATGCAGCGGTAAATGTTGATTAGACTGCCGTCGGCATCGTTAAATACCTCCATTTGCCTAGTCGGGTCTTTGCCAAACAGCACCCATCCTGCACCTCCGAAGACCTCAATGTAACGGCCAACGTCATCTGGAAATGCCGCCAAAATTTCGCTGCGCAAAGCGCGTTTTCCGCCAATCCATCCGATAAAACTGTTCATGTGCAATCAACCTTTCTGGGGCGATAGGATGATTCGCACAAGAGTATTATTTGTCTGTGGCAATGGTTTGCAGGCGCTTAACAAAATCCGCAATGTAGTTCGAGCCGCGGGACGCGAGGATGCCTGTCAGAATCATGCCAAGCCATGGGACAGCAAACGATACGCCCAATGCATCGTAAACATCCGCACCCGCCGCCATGCACAACGCGCAGCTGATAATCAGCGCTGCCAACTGCGTGGCGGCGGTCTTGCGGTCACCGTCCAGCGCAGCCTTCCCGATGCTCTTTCCAAGCTCAACAAGTCCCTCAACAGTGATGGCCATAACAATAGATAGTGCAATCATACTCATAAAAATCTCCTTATTCTGTCACATACTCCGCTAGGTAAAGTCCCCGGTCAGTCAGCTCCAACGCGGCGCACTTGCGCATAATGAGCCATGCGTCGCCGCTCGACACAGGCCCAATGGTCAAGATCTGCATGATCTGCCCGCCGATCCGCTCGGCCTTGTACAGCCCTGCTTCCACCAGCCCAAGCCCCTGCGCCAGCTTGTACAGCGTCAGTGCATCGCCGCTGGATACGGGGCCAATGGTCAGCTTTTGCAGCGGCAGCGCGTTTGGCTTCGTGTCGGCATCCGGTTCGGCAGTCTTGTGGCCTTGCAGCCCAGCCTGGATCATGATCTGCTCATAGTCCTTGTAGACCTTATTGCAATCCAGATGGCTGCCAAACCCCGGCACGCCCAGCGCGTTGGCGCTGCTGTACTGCCACATTCCATGTGGCAGGGGGCAGGTGCAGGCTGAACCGTACTGCGCGGGCCAGCAGTCGAAGCAGGTCAAAGCCTGCCAGTCCAGGCGATTGCGGATGAAGTCAGTCGAGGCATACAGGATGCCGTAGTAGCCCGCATCCTGCACCTCGCCCAGGAACGCTTCCACCAGCGCGGTGCGCTGCGCGTTGGTCAGGCGCAGGATGCACGGCTCATACTCAATGTCATAGGCCACCGGCAGGCACAGATGCTTGCCCTGGATTGCGGCCAGGCAGCAGCGTGCTTCCTGCCGTGCTTCCGCCGGTGTGCTGGCATAACTGTACCAGTACACGCCGTACTGGATGCCCAGCCGTTCGCACTCTGCACTGTTGCGCTCAAACTGCGGGTCAACCTGGTTCTTGTACCGCCCGTACCCCGCGCGCAGCATCGCGTGCGTCACGCCCGCATTTTTGACCGCTTCCCAGTTGATTTTTCCCTGGTGCTTACTGACGTCGATCGCGTTGTAAATTACATCCATGGCGATTCCTTTCTTTTTTTTGCAAAACAAAAGGCCCTCCGCCCCGGTCGGGGGGGGGCGGAGAAGCCGCGAAACGATTTTGTGAGTTGTCCTTATATCCAGCGGTAATGGGGCTTGTCCTCGCCGTAGAGTTGCCAGCGCAGCCAGTCATCCAGCAAGATGGCGGCAGCGGACACGACGATCCACGCGGCGGAAAACGGCAGGCAGATCTGCCCCATCAGGTTGAACGGCATATCTGTGTAGTCCCACACGCCCAGCCCAAGCCAGAGGTTGAGCACGCACCCGGCGGCGAACTCGGCAGCCGTGACCATTGCCGCACCAAGCAGGCATTGCCCCCAGAACGGCATTTCCCACGGCAGCCACTCGTTCAGGCCGCCAAGCAAAAGAAAAAGGACGCCGCCCAAAATGGGCATCGTCCAGTGTACGGGGAGCGTCCCCGCAAAGTATCTCCAGTGCAGCTCGATCTCAAAATAGGCTATCGCGCCGACGGCAAACAGCGCCGCGTGCTTACTCAGCCGCCACATCCGCTGTCTCCTGCTGTGCCAGCAGCGCCCGCAGCACGTCCGTTCGGTATGCTTCCGGGATGTCCATGCCGTAGGTCACGCCGCGCAGCTCGGTCACGGTCTCCAGCGCCAAAATGTAGCCGCGCAGGGCGTTGAAATAGCTTTCCTGGTACAGCTTCCACCGGGTTGCGGCATCCGCAATCCGGCCAAAGTCTGCGGCGGAATAGTAAGAACATTCCTCGCCGTCGGCGTGGTATGGGACGCTATCGGCCCCAGAGGCCACACGCCCCTGCAAGCTCAATAAATTCAACTGGTCTTCCAGCGTCAAAGAAAAATGCTTCGTTTCTCCGCCGGTCAGCGTCACGTCCACGCCGCCCACAATGGCTGCGTTGCAGGTCGCCGACATCTGTGCCACGGTCTCGGTGCGCACGTCCTCCACGCTCTGCGCTTTGGTTCCGGGCGTGTACTCCCACCACGCTTCAAAATCCGCTGCAATATCCTCTGCGCTCACGGTGCCGGGCACGCGAATTTGGCGTTCCTCGCACTGCCAGCAGGTGGCGACGTCGCCGTTTTCGCCAGTTGTTTCCGATTCGGCGATGCTTTTTCGCAGAATTACATCGGTCTCGCTGCCCAGCGGGAAAACTTCTATTTCGGTAGGCCTTTCGGTGTATTGTTCAGCCATTATGCTGCCTCCAATCTCAGCTTGTGCAGTTGCTTGCCCCGCCAGGAGGCGGAGCGCTTGGCTGCTTTTATCAGTTTGTATACGTTATATTTGGTGCAAAAGCCCCGGCTGTCGCTGTGCTTGATTTCGCCCCACTGGCTCAAAATCCGTTGGGCGCGCCACCATGGCACATAGCCCAGGGTGTCCAGGTTCCGTTGGGCGCGCAGAATTGCCCGCCGCAGCCGTACAAAATTGCGGCCCCGGATAATGGTATAGGTGCGGCGCACCACATACCCCATCATATCCAGCCCAGGGGTCCTCTGGCGGCTACCCTTGCGGCGGCGGTTCCGCTGCTGGCGCTCCTGTACAAACGATGCAAAATGCACGATTTGCCAGGCGCTCTTGATGGTCAGCCCCAAGGTTTCTTTGGCCCAGCGCGTGGTGTCCCGCATCACCTTTTCCAAGTTGGATATGCGGCCATATACCGTGATGTCATCCGCATAGCAGGTGATGGCCAGCACCATCTTCAGGCTTTTGTCGCGGCGCACCTTGCGGTGGCTCAGGATGTAGCGCAAAACATAGCTCATCACATAATTAAACAGCCAGCAGGGCAGGTAGCCACCGATCAGTAGCACCCCATCTGGGTAGTTCGCCATGATGGCCTCCACCAGCCACAGCAGCACCTTGTTTTTGCCAATGTCCCGGCGCAGCAGGGTCATAACGCACTCCACCGTGGTGGAGGGGTACGCCTTTCGCACATCACACTTGGCAGCATCGGTTTTGTGATGCAATGCCCGGCGCAGAATACGTTCGTTTTGCCGCTTGCCCTTGATTTGGCCCTTGCCCGGCAGGCTGCCATACTGGATGGGCAGCAGCTTGGCCCGGAACAGCGGGTCCAACGCACCCTTGGCAATGTACTCAAATACCTGTTGCTTGGGGCTTTCCTCGCAAATATCCCGCAGCTTGCCATTTTCCCGCAGCTGGAACTGCCGTACAGGCTCAAAGTGTACATCTCGCGCCAGAATATCTGCCTGGGCCTGCTCGGCCACCGCGTCAATGGCATCCAGCGTTTTGCTGCAGCTTTGGTCCTGTATTTCCTGCTTCAGTTCTGCTTTTGTGATTTTCCCGGTTGAAATCAATAGTTTTTGGAATCTTCCTTTTGACCTTTTTCCAATAAAGCACAGATGCACTTGCTGCCGGATAAACTCCAAATCCTCAACATTTACATCTGCCGGTTTACAGTAGGTCTTCACCAGTTTCACCTCTTGGTTTGTGTCTTCGGTGGCGTTCGCCACAGCTACTAGCCTCCGCTGGTTTCAGCACAATTTTCCCGATAGGGGCGGAATATACGGCGCAATATATATTTTCGGTGCAAGGGGCACTTTGCCCCCAAACTAAGCCAGGCGAGCCAGCAGACCCGTTCCAGTTACTGTTACCTGTTGAATTGTTAGAATTGCGCGCGGGCAACCCCGCATTACCATTGTTATTAAGGTTGCAGCAGGCCCACGCGGCACGGACCCCACTCCCACCCCAATAGCAGAAGGTGAAAACAGCAACTAACTCAAGAAAGCTGACGAATACGCCGTACATCCCACAGGAATTATACCATATTCCTGATGCTTGAAAAAACCCAAAATCAAAAATCTATAAACGGCTGCCGCTTCGCGGCAGCCGTTGGGGCCGTTCCACAGTGGGTGCGTGCCTGATTTGTCTGGGTGACAATGGGGCTTGCGCCCCCTCTTGCCCCGGCTGCGCCGGAACAATTCACCCCTGTGTCACCCAGCCAAACCAGGCGAGCCAGCAGACCCGTACCAGTAACTGTACCTGCCGAAAAGTTAGAATTGCGCGCGGGCAACCCCGCACTACCATAGTTATCAAGGTAGCAGCAGGCCCACGCGGCACGGACCCCACTCGTTGCCAGACCAACGTAGAAGCCAGCCTTACACCCGGTACCGCTACCGGCTACCGTGCTAACGGTATCCGGCCACAGAACTGCTTTATCCTCTGCCACTGCCGTATCCTCAATGTACTGCCAGCCGCTGCTGCTCCCAGCGGGGAACACCAGCGTCAAATCCTCTTGCTTGGTGTAATCGCTGGTAATGCTGCTGCCGTTCACCTTGCTTTGGTCGTGGCAGGTGTAGCAATCAAAGGTGTAGTTGCCATCCGCATCCGTGCCCCACTGCCACAGCTCATCACTAATAATTAGGTATGCGCCAATTTGGAACTCGGTGCGCTGTATCAGCCCCGGTTCTTTTCCTGTGGTGGGGCTGTACCGGCTGCCGTCATAGCCCTGCACCGTATCGTTCCAACCGCTCCAGTACGGCATAGTGGAGATGTAGGTGTCGGTGGTTATGTCAAATGGCGTCTCTGTGTCCAGGTTTACAGCTTTATAAGCAGTGCCATCTACCGTTACATCTGTGATACTCTTAATGCGCACGTTTTTGGCCAGCTTGTACATACTGGCTGTACCGCGATCGGCACTGGTGCCCGTCCCGGTATCGCCCACAATGACGCTGCTGCCGACAAAGAGATTTTTCGCCTGCGTGGCGGTCAGCAGCACGCGGGTTACACCGGTCTCAGCTGCGGCAGCCTTATACTGGTAATTGTACGCCGTGCAGCCTTCAATCGTGCCGGAGTTGCCCTTGCGCGCGTACTTCAGCCGGATCATGGCAAGCTGCCACTTGATCAGGTTGCCGCTCGCGCCGCTGTACTGCGACCCGCGGGCGCGCCATTTGGCGACGTCTGTGTTATGGCTGCTGTAATTGAGCGGCGGCAAGCCCGTGCCGCAGGTGACGTTACCGTCGGCATCCAGCCCCGCTGCATAGGCCGGGTTGCCGATGTAGGCGTGGACTTTGCCCGTGCGGTCAGTGCCCTGCGGCCATGTGTCATAGCCTGTGGCGGGGCGGCATTGCATTTTGAAGTAGCGGTAACCATCCTCGTTCCACTCGCGGGTGTATGTATTTTTTTGCAGCGCCCAGCACAGGTGTGTGCCGCCGCGTACCTCGTCATAGCTGTCGATAAACTCGACGGCATAGATGGTGTGGCTGCCGTCTGCGGCCTTCTCGGCGGCCACAAGGACGCTCCAAAACTGCGGCAGGTGCGCAAAGTCGTCCTGTTCTGCTGTTGTCTCGGTGCTTGGGGTACAGGTAAGCCTCGCGCTGTCGTCCGTCAGCTCGCCGATGGCCGTCTCGCTTGTGGGAAATAGTGGAAACTTCACGCCGTGCACGCGGTCATCGTCCAGCACAGTGCCGAACCAGCGCTCTAAAAGTTCGTTGCGGGTGGTGGTGCCTTCCGTCCAGTTGGCCCGCCACCACTGTACAAACAGGCCGTTCACTTCGGCCACTGTGCTGGCGTTGTTCACCAGCGCGTTGTACATTTGGTCGATGGCTGCTGTGCTGCCGCTGGCCAGCACGCTGGCTTTGTGGACGGCCACAAGCTCCGCCTGCATCTTTTGCATCGTGCTGTCCCGCACTAAGTCAACTACTTGCGTTGACATGGTTTTGCCCTCCTTAGTCTGTGTCTGTTGTATAGATCATGGATAAATGACCGTCGCTTTTGTCCACTGCCCAGCCGATGTTTACCAGCCCGGCATAGCCCGCCGCTTCCAGCGCACTTGCGGCTGCTGCCTTCATGCTAGCCGCTGCCTCGTCCGCGCTGGCCTTGGCGTTGGCCTCGCTCGTCGCGGCGGCGGTTTTGCTGTCGGCTGCGGTGGTAGCGCTGCCTGCGGCAGAGTTCGCGCTGCTCGCCGCCGCGCTGGCGCTCTTGGCCGCAGCATCGGCACTGGTTTTGGCGTTGCTCTCACTTGTGGCCGCTGCCGTTTTACTGGTGGCCGCGGCGCTGGCGCTGTTAGCCGCCTCCGCTTTACTGGCAGAGGCTGCGTCCGCGCTGGATTTCGCGCTTTTTTCGCTGTCGGCGGCAGCTGAGGCTGACGCTGCCGCCGCCTCGGCGCTTTTGGCGCTGGCATCCGCGTTGGTTTTGGCGTTGGTCTCACTGACCGCGGCATTGGACTCACTGGCCGCTGCCGCCGCTTGGCTGGCAGCACTGGCAGCGGCGCTTTCTGCCGCTGCGGACTCGCTACCAGCTGCAGCGCTTGCACTTTTGGCAGCGGCCTCGGCACTGCTCTGTGCGTTATCCTTTGCGGCGTCCGCCTCGCCTTCGGCAGCCTCGGACGCCTGCTGGCTTTTTTGCGCGGCAGCCTCGGACGCTTTGGCCGCCTGTTGGCTGTCCGCCGCCATCTCGGCACTCTTGGCCGCAGCATCGGCGCTGGCACTTGCGTTGCCCTCGCTGGTCGCCGCTGCCGTTTTGCTGGCAGAGGCCGCATCCGCGTTTTCGGCCGCCGCGCTGGCGCTCTTGGCTGCCGCGTCCGCACTTTGGGCCGCGACCTGCGCGTTGCTGCCGGTCTGCGTCAAGAGCTGCTCCAGCAGGCTTGGCGTGGCGGTACTCTCAGTGCCGCCGGTCGGTGCGTGGTCGCGCACCGTGTAGCGCACATCCGCGCTGATAATTTTTTCGTTGTCGGCTAAGCCCTCAAACACAACTCGGCCCGTCTGCGTTGGCCGGTTCGTCGCTTCCGGCGGCACGGTCAGCAGGCCGTCCGTACCCAGCGCCACGCGAATGCCAGGCGTGTCCCAGTGGTCGGGAGGATAGGTCGGCCAAAAGGTCGCCGTCACCAAAGTACAAACATCCCACGGCTCGGCTAAAGTTACCTGGATGGTTTCATGCCCATAGCTGCCCCAGGTGCCAAGGGCGATTTTTCCGGTCGCACTCTGCCCGCTTTCAGACGCGGCCTGCGCGTCATAGCCAGACAGGGTGATCTGCCAGATGGATGCCATGGAGTTCACCTCTTTCTCGTTACGTCATCAGTCGGCGCGCTTTCGGTCTGGTCGCCCTTGCTCCGCGCCTGCGTCATCCGCGCGATTGCGAGGTTAGCCTGTGCCGTCGCGTCCTGTTTCTTCGGCTCTTCGTCCGCGTCCTGCTGCATCTGCGCGCGCACGGCCTGCAAAATGTTTTCCAGCACCAGCTCGTCCACTGCCAGGCTGAACCCGTACCGGTTGAACGTGCCCTCCACGTCCCTCCGCAGGTCATGCACGCGCTTGTCAATGCTCTTCATCTCAGCTCTCCAAATGCGCCGCCGCGTCGGTGCGGATGGTGGCGATCGCCGTCAGCACGTCCTCGTCCAGTACAACGTAGTTCTTGCGGTTGTTGGTGCTCACAATGTTGCCGTCTGCGTCCAGCACGCTGTAAGAGAGCGTCACCCGCTCCCCCTCGCCGGTCGTCAGCACGCTAAAGCCTGTGATTTTGTTCATGGTCAAATCTCCTTTCAACTCGCTTCTTCTATCGTCAGTGGCAAACTCACCGCCGCTTCTGTTTCCGCCGCGTCCAGCAGGGCCGCGCCCCGGTTCTCCTCCTCCGGGTACTTGGCATCGCTCACGTCGGCGTACACGCCCTCAAAGCCGCGCTGTACGCCCCAGCACACCCAGTCAAAGCACTGTCCCGCCGGGCCGTGAACGATTGCGCCAAAGGCCGTTTTTTCTGCCCACAGCGCGGCGCTTGCGCCCGTCGGGGTCAGCGCCCAGCGCAAATCCTGCGTTTCGCTCACGGTCTCGCGGTAGCGCGGTTCGGTTGCGATGTAACAAAGGCCGGTTTCATCACACTCGCCGCTGCCCGCATCGCAGAACATCGGCTCCGGGCTTTCCACCGCGTTGATGGCCAGGTTTCCAAAATCGGTGCGTACAATGCGGTTCTTGGCGTCCCACGCGCTCAGGGAACGGCACTGGATGCCCTGGTTCACCTCCAGTTTTCCGCTGCACCCCACGCTGTTGTCCACCTGCTCGATCGTGATGCCCTGAAAGCTGCTGTCGTGCCACCATCCGTATTTCTGGTAGCGGGTGTCCGCGCAGAAAATGGTGGTGTCGCCCTCCGTCGTGGTTTTCAGCCCGTTCTGGATCACCCCCTGCGACATCCCGCTGCTGGTGGCGGTGCCCCCGTACCACTGGATGCCGCTCTTGTCGATGTACACCCGGTTCCCGTCGCTGGTGCCCATCCGTATCCAGGCGTTGTCCAGGTCGTACACCGTGGTGTAGTTGAGATTGTGTATCTGGCCGGTGGTAATGTTTCCGCCGTTGATGATCGTCTTGTCCTGGTTCCAGGTACTCAAATCCGAAAATGTCACCACGCCGGATAGGTTGATCTGTGTGCTGGTGATCTCTGTTCCGCCCGCCGTCAGCTTGATGGTGCTGGAAGTGCCGCTGGTGGAAGCCGTTAGCTTAATTTCGCTCACCGTCTGTTTGATCTCGGTCTTGGTTTCGGCGGTGGTCAGATAGTCCCCGGTGCTGGCCGTCCAGGCAGTGGGTGCATTGCCCATCTGCACCATGGGGTGCATGATGGTCAGGTCATTGGTAACGGTGGCGTTATCGTTCGCGGTACTCACAAACAGGCCGTCAGCATATCCATCGGCAGTAGCCGTAAAGGCTGCCCAGCGCAGCTTCCAGCCATTATCCAGCGCAATGTCCTGCTGGGCCTGCTTGAACGCGGAGCCGTAATAGCTTTTTGTGCCGCTGCTGCTCTTGGTCTCGAACTGCAAAAACAGGCTGTCGGTGCCGGAGTTGAGCTTGTACAGCACCGATGCGCAGTAGGTCATGCCCTTGGCAATCACCAGCGTTTTGTCCGCCCCAAAGTGGAAGCGGGTGTTCCGGGCCTTGTTCGTCACATGGACGGATTCGCCGCTGATCGTGTATGTTCCTTTTTTGCTCAGGTCGTTGCCGCCTGCATCCATGGACGCATTGTTCCAGTTATCCGTTTCGGTAATAATGTTGTTTCCGCCTGTGATCCGCTGGGTCACGGTCTGGGTGATGCTGTCGGCTTTCTGGTCAATCGCGGATACCGATTTTTTGACCGTCTTGAACTCCTGTTTCGTGCTGTCAAGGTCATCCGAAATGGTCGTGGTGGTTTGTTCCAGACTGCTGACTTTGGTGCTGATGCCGTCCGCCTTTTGGCTGATGTTGGAGACATCTTCTTTCAGGCTCTCCACCGTTGCTGTGGTGGCATAATCCTGCAGCTTGCTGTCAACGGCATCATTGGCAGCGCTGGTGGCGGTTTCCTTCACGTTGGCCGTTACCGTTTCGGTCACTGACTTTGTGACCTCGGTTTTGATCTCGTCAGCGGTCTGCGAAAACAGGCTTTTGGCGCTTTCCTGCGTCAGGTAGTCGCCGCTGCTGGCGTTCCACGCGGTCGGCGCGTTGCCGTATTGCAGCATGGGGTGCAGCAGCTCAAGCTTATTGGTGCAGTTGTCATTGCTGTCAAACTCGACAGTTTCTAGAATGCCCGTATAGTTATGGCGGGGCGTCCATGTACCATACCGCAGCACCCAGCCGTCCGTCTGCTCAATTTCGAGCTGGTCAGCGGTTTTTATGGAGGCAATGTAATTTTGTCCGTTATCGCCCTTGAACGCAATGCCCATCCGCAGCGCATCAGTGCCGGAAATGAGTTTGTACATGACGGACATGCATATAGTGACGCCCTCGGTGATATGAGCGCCAACGGTGTTGAACTTGAACCCGCGGCATGTGTTCGCATTGGTGATTGTTGCACTGCCATCGTCGCCATACACAACGCTGCTGTCAATGCCAACATAGGTGGCATTTTTGAAGCTCTCGCTGCCCAGGATCAGGTTCCCACCGCCGGTGATTTTGGTGTCTTTTTTCACCTCCGCCGAAAGCCCGTCCACCGTCTGTTTCAGCTCGCTGTAATTGCCGGAAAGCTCACTCGCGGTCACGGTCAGGCCGTCCACGCTGGTCTTGATCTCCAGCATTTTGCCGGTCAGGTTCTTGTAGCTCTGGCTGTTCACCGCGCTGGAACTTTCCCGGCTGGCGCTGCCCACGCTCTCAAAGCTGGCTTTGCCGGAGGAGATTGTGGCGCTCATCAGGTAGGTATCAAACTCCCGCCCGCGTGCGTCCTTAACGTGTACGATCTGCCCGCAGGCAAGGCCGGAACCACTGGGCACGGCCACTTTGCACGGGGTATAGGTCACGCTTTTCAGCACGTTGTACAGGTTTTGGGCAACGGTTTTCAGGTTGGCTTCGGTGCCGGTTGTCAGCAGCAGGTTGCCCTGCACTGCATAGGTGTTGGTGGCAGTGGTGCTGTCGGGGTAAATCACGCCCACGTCACTGTCCGACTGCCGGATCTGGACTTTCTCAATGGCCTTGACCGCGTAGTCCTCGTAGCTCAGGCTGTCAGCATAATAGGCGGTGCTGTTGCTGACGCCGTCCGGGGTGATTTTAGCCGTGCTGCGCTTGTCTGTGTAGGTCAAGAATTGCAGCTTGCCGTCTGCATTCATGTGGGCATAGCAGCCAGCTGCTTCCGCCGCCCAGGAGATGATTTGGCGGCAGGTCAGGTCGTCTGCGTAGAACGCCTGCACGCTGTGGCTACCGTTGATGGGCAGGCTGATGCCGGCAAGCGTGACCCCTGCCCGCTGGCAGGCCAGCTGAACCAGCTGCCAGATGGTCTTGGGGAACTGCGCCTGATTGGCCCGCAGCCAGCCGGAAAAGTCCGCATCCAGCTTGGACATGGTGTCATAGGCCGTGACCTTGTAGCTGTTGCGCTTGGTGCGGGTGGGCTTTTCGGCGTAGAAAATGCCCACCTTGGTGCGGTTCCCGGCATCGTCCAGCCGGTAGTAGGTCAGGACGTCTCCGGCAGTAATTTGCAGGCTGCCGCCTGGGTCCGCCCAGATTTCGGCCTCGATGTAGTCTGAATAAGCAGAGCCAATGGCGAATTCTTGCCCGGCGTTTACCGCAGTGTGCAGCGTCAGGTTTTCGACCGCACTGCCCGCCTGGCCGCCGCGCAGTTCCGTACCGCTTGGGAGAGTGAGAATTGGTTGGAGCAAATATACACCTCCTTTGGTTTTAGTTAGGAGGTAGGAGTGAGGAGTTAGGAGTTCATGGTGTGCGCGTGCGCCCGTCGCTTTGCGGTAAATCCTGTTATGGCATCTACCGCAAAGCCCCGGAACGGTCGAGACCGTTCCCTACAGAGCTGGACCCTAGGCTCGTTTTAACTCCTACCTCCTAACTCTCAATCAGCATTCAATAATGTTAAATTTAAGGTTTTTCCACTGTTTCGTCTTGGCATTATGCCAGGCGATACCGTATTTGCTGCAGTAGCAGGTGGTGGTTTCGGTCTCGGTGGAAGATCCGGCTTTTGGGTGGGTGAACTGGAAGGTCGCCTTGCCTGCAAACAGCCCGATGGTGTACTTGTATTCATCATCCGTCAGGCAGCTGTAGGCGATGGGCCAGGTAGCCACTTTTTCCCGCACCACTTCGCGGTGCATGTACCCGGCTTCGTCGCGGCCGGAATCGCTGGAATCTAGGTCAGAATAGCTCGGTTCAATGTCGCAGTCCGGTGCGTACAGGGATTTGCCATCGATCTGGAACAGATTAGTCAGGGTCACGTTACACACCTCCTGTTGCAATGGCCTGTTTGCGCTGCCAGCGCTGTACGGCGCGGCCTACGTCCTCGTCGGTCAGTTCAATGCCGTACACGGCGGAGAGGATCTCCCGCAGCACGGAAACCACGGCCTCAAAGCCCGCCATCTGGCCCGCCTGCAGGTCCTCCATGACCTCGGCCACAGCCTGCTTGATGGTGTCCAGCGGGGCTTCCACGTTGGTGCCGTGGCTCTGATCGCCCAGCACGGCCAGAAACTCCCGGTTGGCCGGGATGACCGCGCCCTGCGCCAGATACGGAATTTGCGGGGCCGTGACGGTGCCGATGTTGAACCCGAACGACGAGATGCCGGTCAGGTCCGTCACCCAGGACGGCGCATCGAAGGACAGGCTGTTCAGGCCGTTTATCACGGTGTTCAGACCAGATACAATGGCGGAAATCATTCCGTTCACAAAGCCGATAATGTTGTTGATCGCGCCCCGGATGCGGTCGCTGATGACATCCCAAATATCGCTTACGGCGTCCTGAACCACTTGCCAGGCGGCCTCCCAATCGCCCTCGAACACGTTGCGCATAAAGTCGATCACGGCCTGCAGGCAAATCAGGCCAATGTCCAGCACGTCGGCCACAATACCGATGGCGTTGGTCACGATGCCGGCAACGGAATTGAACACCTGCGTAAACACCGGGCCGAAGGTGCTTAACAGCCAGTTGGCCAGCGGGTCGATCACATTGTCCCACAGGGCCTTGATGACCGTAGCGATTGCGTTGATCGCGTCGCCGCCCACGGCGATCAGGTCACTGAACAGCGGGGACAGGTGAGTGTTCCACAGCTCAGTCAGGCTGGTGACCAAACTTGCCAGGATTGGGTCAATGACCTCCGTCCAAAGCCGCTGAATAATGTCGCACACATCCTGCACGACTTCACAGAACGCGGTAAAAATCGGGGAGATGTACGTTGTCCAGGTTTCGTTCCAGGCAGTTGCAAGGTCAAGCCATATCTGCTTTACAAGGTCAAGCGCCGGGATAATCCATGTGTTGATAGAATCCGTCAGCATATTGGCCAGCGCGCTTAGGATCGCCGTGCCCGATGTGATCACGGTGCTTACCACGTCGCCGACTACGGGCGCGAGAAGCAGGCTCAACCCGTTTACAAATCCGGGTACAAAATCAAAGACAAAATAGTCCAGCAGCGGAGCCAGCCCGTTTTGCCACAGGTTGGTGAACGACGCCTCCAGCTGCGGCAGCGCTGCCTCTGCGGCGGCTTTGATTTGTTCCCACGCTGCGCTCCACGCCGCTGCGGACGGGGCCAGCGCGTTGGTGAAACGCTGCCATGCGGCCTTGATGCTGTCGATAGCACCCGTGATGCCGCTTACGTCGCCGACCTCGGACAGCGCACCGAACGTGGCGTCTGCGCCGCTTCCACTGCCACCGCTGCTGCTGTTGTCTTTCTCGTCAAGCCGCTCGATTTCATCAAACCCGGCAAGGCTCTTGGCGGCTTTGTCGGTCTGCTTGGCCATACCGCTGGCCGCGGTGCCGACGCTGGTCATCTTCTTGGCTGTTGCCTGCATGCCCGAAAGGCTTTTGCCGGTCAGCAGGCTGATGAGCTTTGCCAGGTAGGCAAACGCCTTGGCGGCAAGGTTCATCACATAGGTCAGCGCGCTGCCCAGTGCATTGACCAGTGGGGCGGCCGCGGTCGCGGCGGCACCCTTTAGGCGGGCAAGTGCCGTGCCGAAACCGTCCGTCTTGGCGACAGCGCTGCCCAGGGCGGAGGTCAATGACCGCAGGGCCGAAGAAATGACGTTGAAGATCAGTGCGCTGAACACGATGCTTTTCAGCCGTTTGGCAAAAACGCCAAAAGCGGAGCTTGCCCGCTTGGCACTGTCACTGGCACCGCCAGTGCTGCTGGCATTTCCCGCCTCTTGGCCTGCCTCCGCCGCGGCGTGCTTTTTGGCAGCCTCCGCAGCGGCTTCCTGCGCTGCAATCTCCTTTTTGGTCGCGGCCACGACTTTTTCGGCGTGATGCGTGGCGGTTTCCGGGCCATAGGCTTTTTCCTGCGCCGCTGCAATTTTGGCGTACTGCTTTTCGATGTCGGCAGCCTGCTTGTTGAAATACTGCTGCATCGCGTCGTCGCCCGCCTGCATTGTCTGGGCGCGCTGCAAGGTTTCAGCTTGGTTCGCTGCGGCGGCCTGCTCCTGCTCCATCCGGCGCGCCAGTTCCGCATGGCGCTGGGTCATTCCCTCCAGCGACTGCCGCTGGCTTTCAAACTCGGCAGTAATTTTGGCCGCTGTGCTGTTTTGCTGCTCCAGCTTGGCTTCCAGCTCCGCAATTTTGGCGTCAGCCTGCGTAAGCTGTTCCGTCAAATCGCTCCTTTTCAGCAGCGCGGTGTCGCTCGGCAGCTGCCCTTTGTCGTGAGCGGCGTGGATCTCACTGTTTACTTTTTCAAGCGCGTAGGCGGCCTTGTCGGCATTGGCGTACGTTTTTTCCAGCTCGGCGGCAGTTTGCTCAGCCTCGGTTTTTGCCTTGCCAAGGCTTTCCGCCAACTTCCCGCGGGTGTTCTCGGCGGCAACGATGGTTTTCTCCAATGCCTTGATCTGCGCGGCAGTGTCTCCCGCCTGCGTCATGATTTTGGCCAGTTCCTGGGTCAGCGGCTTCAGAGCATCGCCCAAACCGCTGGCTTTTCTGCCGTCAAAGGTCTTTTCGATGGATCGCCCCAGCTTGTCCATTGTCTTTTGCAGGTCGTTGCCGCTTTTTACGACCTGCACCGTGTTCAGGCTGGTGTCTATGGACACTTTCGGCATAAACGGCTCCTTTTTGTATCATGCTTCGCCTAAAAGCGCCAGAAGGCGCTGCTTTTCGGCTTCTTCCTCTTTGGTAAGCTGCGGGCGCAGGTCAACGATTTCCTTGTTTTCGCGGTAAAACTGCTGTTCCCATTTTTCGAGTTTTTGCCCTTTTGCCAGCTTATGGCGGATGCCCACCACCGTGGCAAGCGGCCCGCTGCCGATGTTCATAAAGTAGGCAATGAATGTCCACCAGTGCAGGTAGGGCAGCGCCCGTACCTCGCACCCGGCGACCTTGTTCACGCCGCCCACGATCAGCTCTGCATCCTGCTGCCAGTCGATTTCCCGTTTGGCTCCGGGCTTGCCCTGCGTTTTGCCGCAGGCGATAAACTCCGCCATCCGCTCGGCAGCTTCCTGCCGGTTTTGCGCGGGGATGTCCCGCCAGTTTTCGTAAAACAGCGCCATGGCAATATACCACCGCTCCTGTTCGTTATCATCGGTGTTCTGCAGGTGGTCGATGATGTCCAAAATATCGCGGTAGTCGGTATGCACGGCATATGGTTTCCCGCCAACCGTCACTGTGGTCGGCAGCGTCCAGCCCTGCATTATTTCTTGGCCGCAGCGCGGCGTGCGGCGCGGTTTGCCTTTGCCGTCTGCACGGCTTTGTCGGCTTTTTCTTCCATGCTGCGTTCTGCGCCTTCCCGGATGATCGGCGTCAGGGCGTCCAGCAAATTCGTCACCACACGCCTTCCGTTGCCTGCGACCGCCGCAAGGTTCACGCCATGCAGGATCTCGTCAAAGTCGTTACCCGCGCCAAAAACGCCGTTTAATACCTCTTTAATCTTCCGGTCATACTCGGCCAAAACGGCCAGTTCCGCGCCAACGCGCTGGTTGTCATCCGGGAAATCAGCCTCGATCTGTTCCATTCGCTTCTGGGCTTCCGCGTCCAGCTCGGTCAGGGTGGTTTCGGCTGCAAAAAAGCGGTTGTACACGTTGGGGTCGCTGGGGTTGAAGCGCAGCACGCCGCTGCCGTTGATCTCAAACTCCTGGACGCCGGTGTCAATGGTAAGTTGTTTCATCGTATAACCTCCGTGTTTTATTGCCCGATCAGGGCATCACAAAAGCGCCCTTGCTCATTCGCAAAGGCGCTCATTGTCATGCTCTCATCAGGTCGATGCTGTAAAGGTCTTTGTGCTGACGTTGAAGGTACCGGTCGTTTTAACGCCCGTGTAGTGGACATTGAACGGGATCTGGTAGCCGGTGGTGTCGCCGCCGTAGCTGCTGACTTCAACGTAGCATTCCTCTTTCACGGCGGGGTACGCACCGGAAGATTCGGTTTCCCACAGTTTGACCTCCACAATGTCGGTTTTCAGGTCATCCAGCACCAGATCACCGTCAATGATGGCCTGGAGCTTTGTAAACAGCGGGTCATCCTTTTCGGCGTAGTACGGGGCAACTTCGCCCTGCTTCTGGTAGCTGTCGATGGTCACCGACGTTTCGCCCATGATGTTGCTTTTCTTTTCAACATTGGCCGAAAGCTCCGGGCTGTACTCTTCCAGGTCTTTGCCAAGGCGTACATAGGCTGCCGTACCGGTATCCCCCGCAAAGACGGTGTTCAGGTAATGCGCCATATACTTGCGTTCGATTTTCACTGGATCAGTTCACCTCAATTTTCAATTTTTCGCTTGAATGTGACGGAAAGCACTGCCATGTACAGCGCGGTGCCGCTGTCCTCGGCGCTGTACAGTGTACCGTTCTGGGCCTGCGCGGTGGCTTTAGTTTCGGTATTGCCAAAGTTCGGCACAAGCCCGCGGGCGCTCTGTTCCTGTACCCAGCGCTGGAAGTCCATCACCCAGCTTGCGTTGGCGCGGGCTGCCGTGTCGTCCTGCAGGGCCTTCTCAAACGTAAAATACAGGCCAAAGTTATAACGGTCGGTTAGCGTCACGTTTCCGAGAATATCCTCTCTGCGCTCTACCTCCACCAAGCCCTGTGGGAACACAAAGCCCTGGTTGGGGATCTGGTCGGTATAGTCCACCTGGCAGCTTCCCAGAATATCGTAGCCATCGTAGGTTTTCAGCCATTCGATCAGGCATTCAAGGTCTGTCATTTCAGCATCCTCCTCATGTAGCGCGCAAGGTCGGCGGCCATGGCGTCGCCCTCGGCGGCCATAACGGCTTCATCCCAGCGCGGCCCGGCCAGCGGGTTTTTGGTATGGGTATAGTTCAGCGACTTTCCGCTTTTGCTCATGCCGTAATACAGGTACCGCGCCTGCGGGTTATCCGTCACGATCTCCGGCACATGGGTGTCGGTCTGCGCGATCGTCAGCTTGATGGTTGCGCCGGTGCGGTACGGCATATACTTCTGGATACGCCGCAGTACATTTGCGGTATGGAATTGCTGCACCGGCCCGTCCCGCCCAAGGCCGAGCGCTTCCACCCAGCCCTCGCCGTCCGGGATGTCCACGGTCACCCTGCACTTCATGCCCCTGCCTCCACATGGCACGGCTGCCCGTGCCAGTATTTCTGTTCCACCCAGGTTACGGTCGTCACGTCGTAGTCGCTGGGCAGCAGCGCCGCCCACTCCTCACGGGTCGTGATTTCCGGCCCCTCGCCCGCGACCACACGGTCGCCGGGCTGCAAAACATAGGTGCCGTCCATGCCGGTGTCAACTGTGGGGCTCACGCGCGCGGCGGTCTTTTGCGGGATAATAAGCAGGTACCCCGCGCTGTGTGCCGCGCCAGTCTTGTCCACCGCCACCGTGCGGCGGGTTTCATAGTGTACCCCCTCCAGCACGGCGCGGCGGCACTCGAACGGGTTGAACGTCGTGTGGTACACCGTCACGGTCATCGTGCACAGCGGGTAAGTCAGGGTCTGGTCCCTGGCAAAATATCGCTGCATTTCAGCACCCCCTGTAAATGTCGGCGTACAGCCCGGCGCGGCGGTACAGCTCCGCTGCCTGCGCGGCGGCGCTTGTGTCCGGCGCGGCCACCGCCGCGCGGTTCTCACTCACATTGCCCACGCTCACGCTCTGCACCGCGCCGCCCGCGTCCTGCAGCTGCGCAAACTCGTACAGCGCCTCGGCCATGGCGCACACGGCCATATTGCGGCTGCCGGTCTGCGGGTAGCTGACATGGTAGATGCGCTCGTACCGGTTCATCTGGGCCTCGGCGTCGCGGCACACCGCGTCCCACGCATCGGCCGGGATCAGGCTGCCGCAGTAGGTTTCGCTGTAAAAATTAAAGTCAGTCATGGGCCTTCTCTTGTTCGGCATCCGCTTTTTTGCGGGCGGCTTTCGGCGCGGCAGGCTTCTCCTGCGGCGCGGGCGTCGGCTTCGGCAGGATATACCCGATCGTCTTGCTCATCAGCCCACCGCCTTGTGGTGCGCGTACACGCCTGCGGTCTTGTTCGCGTAGATGTCCGCAATGCCCACCATGCGGTAGCCGAAAATGTACCCGTCGCTGTCGGGGTTCACGGACGGCTCAATGATCTTGGGCGCGGTGTGCTTGGTGTACTGGATCACGGCGGGCTTGTGGATCACCATAAAGTTCAGCTCCGCCGCGCCGTCGCCTTTCGTGTAGCCGCCCGCGCTCTCGGTGCTCGCGCCGGAAAGCTGCTTGATGGCGGTGTAAAAGCGGGTCTGCGGCACGTCGGTGATCTTGGCAAAGTTGTTCAGCACCTCGCGGCTCTTGGTGGTGTCCAGGTCCTGTACCATGCCGTGCAGGCTGGGCGTGATGAACAGGTAGCGCTCGGTCAGCGGCACCTCGGCTTCATCCAGGGCGGTGCTGGCTGCGCGCAGCGCCTGCAAAACGGCGCTGCCGTCCGCCAGCGCGCCTTCCACCTTCGTGACTCCGGTTTTGCCGCAGTAGGCGGCAAAGCGGAAGGCATCCAGCTCCGGCACCACCTTGGTGCGGATGAACTCGGCGCTCAGGCGGCCAAAAGCAAGCCCTGCCGTTTCCAGGTCATCCATGGTGTCCACGGTAAAGCGGCGGCCGCGGTCAAAGTTGCACTTGACCGTTTCGTTGGTCAGGGTCACATCGCCCTGCACATAGCCGCTGTTGCGGCTGTAGTCGGCCAGGCCGTCCATCGTCATCATGGGGATGATCAGCTCGTTCGCGTTCGCGCCCTGCCTTGCCAGGTCGGACGCGCCGTCCAGCATGGCGGTCAGCGAGGCGAGCTTGTACACCTCGTCCAGCTTGGGCACATAGCTTTTTGCCAGTTCGATTGCATTTGCCATAGGGCATTCCTCCTATCAGTTGTCGATGGGCAGGCCCATGGCCTGCCGCATCGCGGTGTCGGCGTCGGCCCCGTGCAGCGCGGTGCTGCCGGTTCCGGCGGCGTAGGGCGGCGGGGTTTCGCCGCTCTCAAACAGGTAGCCGCTGTCCTTTTGCAGCGCGGCCAGGGCGGCGGTGATGGCTTCGTCCTGCTTGTCGCTGCCTTTCAGGGTATCCACGTCCAGCAGCGCGCGGATAGCCTTGGCGCTGCGCCCGTGCGCGGCGGTGATAGCGGCGTCCAGCTTGCCGTCAAACTGCACGGCGGCCACGCGCTCGTCCGCGTCCTTGCGGGCCTGGGCGGCCTCCGCCTTGTACTTCTCGGCATCGGCGCGCAGGGCGTCGATGTCAACGTCCTTGTACTTGTCGTTGGCCGCGGCCAGCGCGGCTTCAGCTTCGCTTTTGGCAGTGTTGGCGGCCTCCAGGTCGGCCTTGGGCGCGTAGTCCGCCGTCAGCCTGGCGGTGATCTTGTTGTCAATGTCCTCGGTGTAAGCATCACCCAGGATCTCTTTCATCCATTCGATCATGCGGGTCTGTCCTTTCCTTATATATGGTGGGCTTACGGGTCTGGCGCGGCAGCTTGTCCCGCGGGCGGTTGCGGTGCGGCCACAGCCGTGGGCCGGGCGGGGTATAGCTTTGCCCCGGTCCGCTGGGGCCGGGGCGGTTCGGGGGTGTACGGTTGTGAGGCATAAAGGCATCTCCGTATCAAAATTTAAGCATCAAAAAAGCACCCCTTAATTGGGGTGCAAGCGGCAATTAAATTGGGTTTAATCCTCATCGTGCGGACCAAAGGCAATGCGTTCATCTTCTTCTGTCCACAGACCGGCAGCCTTCAAAAGCTCCATAGCAACAGTCGCATTTGAACGTGCAGGGTCTGGAATCCAGTCGAAATAACACGGCTCAGGGTCATCGTCCGTGTAAGGGCGCGCCTTGGCAATATTTCCACGCCAGCGCTCAATTTCTTTTGGTGTGGCCGGGTTATCCCGAAAAGCGGAGTCCATGTTTATCACCATCCTGCCGGAGTTCGTTTGCAAGGTCGATGCGCTGTTTCAGTGCTGTTTCAACTTTATTTGCATCTTGGCTCTGATATAGAGGATATTTTTCAAGCAGGCCGTCCATCCAGCGGTTGAAGTTCTCCTTCTTGTATCCGAACACCTTTTCACAGGTATGCAGTGCGCCATCATGCCCAACTGCGCCGATGCCTTTCATGTTGTCGTGTTTGGCCAGCTGGAAAATATCCTCTGGGCTAAGTATACCATTGCTCGCGTGGTTGTGCAAGGAATAATACGGGACCTGAAGGTCTTTCACTTTAACGCGCATTTCCTTCAGGTCGCCCACTTCCCAGCTGCATTGCCCGTCCTCGGTAAAGGATACCGTAGCCTCGGTGCCCAGCGGCAGGTCTTTCACCTTCGTCAGCAGGTCGCGGGCATAGCCCTGCGCCGCCGTGTTGGCTTTGTTGCTCAGCCCCCGGAAAAACGGCTTTGGCACAGCCTGTATCGCTTCGTCCGTGACGGTGTGCAGCGCTTGCCCGCCCAGGTCGGACGCTTTGGTGCCGGAGCTTTTCTTATACTCCCACACTGCCTTGTTCGCCTCGCTGCGGCCAAAGCCTGCCGTTTGCAGGCGCTCGGTGCGCGTGGGCAGGCCCGTCGCTTTGCAGAACTTGCCGTATTCGCTTTGCAGCACCCGCAGGCGGATCTGGTTGTTCTTCAGGTTTTTGGCGTCGCCGGTTTCGCGGTTCATCAAAATGTGGCGCTTGCAGGTGCGGACGGCGTTTTCCAACCGGCTCTGCTCCTGCCCAGCCTCGTACAGCGTGTAGTGCTGCCCGTTGTAGGTCACGCCGCGCTCGTTGGCGTCGGCAAGCTCCCGCAGCTGTTCCTCGGTGTACTGCGGCGCGTTCACGCCCAAAATGATGGGGCTGGCCGTGTGGCCACAGTTCAAATGCCCAATGCGCCGCTGTAAGCTGTTGTTCAGTTTCTCGTACTCGGCGTCGCTGTACTGTCGCCCCTGGTACGGCTCATGGTCGGGCGCGCACGCCAGGTGCGCACTGATCTCCCAGCCGTCGCAGCCAAGTTCATCGTGCGTCACCTGTTGCACCTCGTCGTCCAGTTCACCCAGCTGGTCCATCAGGTAGCGGCGGCAGGCGTACTCAATGCCCACGCTGCGCCCGCTTTTCTGTTCAATGGTGCGCAGGCCGCGCTTGGCCAGCGGCGCGCAGGCGCGGCGGATGGCGGTCTCCGTGTCCAGCGCGCCCGTCACGGTCTGGCGGAAGGCAAAGTCCAGCGCCTTCGCGTAGGCGTCCTGGATGGGCAGCACCTTGCCCTGCGGCGTGTCCGCCCACAGGTTTTTTAGCTGCTCGGCGGTCTTTTGGCGGCTCATTTTGGCGTAGCCCTCTGCGATCTGCTTCAGGCTGCCGTTCGCGGTCAGGGGTGTGCTGTTGTCCAAAATGTAGTCGAACAGGCTGTCGATCACCTTGTCCTGCGCCTTGATCTGCCTGGCAACAGCGGCCTTGATCGCCTGCTTGCTCTCGCCCAGCGCCTGCGCGCGGTAGATCTGGTATTCCGCCGTGTCGGTAATGGCGCCGGCGTCTTTGATGCGCCGGGCAATGTCCTTCAAAAGCTCGTCGATCACGGGCTGCGTCAGGGCAAGTGCCGCGTCGCTCAGGCCCTCGCGCTGTGTGGCGGTCATCGCTTATCCCTCAGCTTTCCATGTCCTGCATCGTCGGCATATACTTTTGCCGTATGGCGGCAAGGTCCTCCTCGGTATCGCACGGCAGGTCAAACTTCCACGCCAGCGCAAGTTCCGGGCGCAGCATTCCCTGCTGCACCATGGCCAGCCGGTCGGCCCATTCCTTGTCGGCGTCGTACAAAACGCCGTTGCCCCACGTCACGTTCAAAACCTCTGTGTCCCAGGCCGTGCCGTCGCACAGGCGGTACGCCTGCCCCAGCTGGTCGGCCAGGCGCAGCGCGGCCTGCAAAGCGTCATAGTAAAGGTTCTGGAACTCAATGATGGACAGGCTGTAATCCCCGGCGCTGGAGTTGATCTCGGTGGCCGTTTTGCTCACGGCCTCGGCGTCGGACAAAATGCCGCGCTTGACGCCCAGCAGGTTCTCCACGGCCTTCAGGTAGGCCTGCCGCCGTGCTTCGTAGTTTTCGTTGCGCAGCGCCGGGGCAAACGCCGTGATCCCCACCGTCTGTTCGCTGCCCTCCAGCCCAACGAACAAGTCGTCCCGCAGGCGCTTGCGCCCGTTCTCCGCTGTCAGCAGGTCGGCGCTGGCGGCAATGCGCATCCGGCCCAGTTCAAACTCCCGCGCCAGCTGGTACTCGTTGCGGTTGATGTTGTGGATCAGCCCCATGGCAGGCTCATACACGGCCACGCCGTCCGGGCTGCCGTCCACACAGTTGACTGTCGGCATTTTCAGCGCCACAAGCCCCAGCCCGTCAAGGGGCGCGGGGTAGGTGTAGGCGTCGGCCAGCCGTTCGTACTGCGCCAGGCTTTGCAGCGGCACCCGCCGCCCCAGCGTTGCCTTGTTGTCAGCCTGGTACAGCCGGTTTTCTATCGTAAGCCGCCCGTCCGGCCCCGTCGTGCGCCGCTCCACCAGCGTGTAATATTGGCGGTCGGCCACCACGCTTTTTTCGCAGCAGGCCAGGTCGGTCACGCGCCCGTCCGGCGCGCGGCCCAAGATCAGCACCGCGTCGCGCCGGATCACCTGCCACGTCAGGCCGTCCGGCGCAAACACCGGCTTGGCCCACGTCTCGCCGCCCACCATGCACCATTGCAGCAGCTCGCGCTTTTTGGCGTCGAACGCCTGCCGCGCGCGGTCCAGGTATTGCAGCTTGGGGGTGCCGGTGTTTTGCAGGCTGCTGTCGTACTCCGCAAACACCGCCTTGCCCAGCTTGTTCACCACGGCGTAGGGGATGCGCTGGCAGGGGTCCTCCTCGTCCGGGGGCACCCGGCTGAACCAGGCGTCAAACCATCCGTCGATGGCGCGTCGCATGGCGTCGCTGGTAATGTCCGGCATTCCCAGCGCCTGTTCAATGTTCTCAATTCCGCGGCTGTCCGTCAGCGCCCGCAGCAATGCGTTCATCGGCTTGCTTCTTCCTTTCCTGTTGTGGTCCTGTCAAGTACTTCTTAAAGCAGCGCGGCCACAGGCAGTAGGGGTCTGCGCTGCGCCACGGGCAATGCTCACAATATTTCGTCACTTTCATGCGGCGGCGCGCCCTCCCGTTCCGTGCGGCACCCGCGCCCGATCTGCCGCAGGGCAAACCGCAGTGCCCGGTTCTCGGCGCTCAGCTCGGCAATGGTCTGCCGGGCGGCGGCCAGCCGTTTGTCGGTGGCGGCCAGCTCGTCCAGCAGCAGCTCGTGCGCGTAGCGTGGCAAAAACTTCTCGATCATCCAGCGGTGCAGTCGGTTCATGGCAGGCTCCTATCATAAAGGTATAAAAAATTCCACCCACCCTCTTGCAAGGGTGGGCGGTGCGGTATTTAGTTGGTTACGCTTTGCCCAGCAGCGCGTTCTCGGCGCACTGGCGGTAGTGGGCTTTCTTGGCCTTGCCCGCCGTTTCCGCCATGGCCAGCCACATCTGGGCCAGCTTCAGGCGGCTGTTGTTGCGGCGGGTCTCGGCTTCCATCTCGGCAATGCCGGGCGCGGCGGGGGCCGCGGGCAGCGCCGCAGGGGCCGCCCGCACCGTGGGCACCATGGCCCCGGCCTGCGCCTGCTCCTGCAGGGCGTGGAAGGCGTTCACATAGGCGGCGGTAAACAAAATGCCTTTTTCGCCCGTCAGCTTGTTGGCCACCATCTCACAGCCCTTCTGGGTCAGGAGATAGCAGGGGAAAGTCTGGTTGTGGTCGTTGGTGTAGGTGCTGGGGACAAAGAAATCGACAAGCTGAAAATCTCTTGCGACGGGCTGAAAATTTAGCCCGTCTGCTTTTCGGCGTTCCATGGCCGAAATATAGCGGTGAATGTCCGCCAGAAGGTTTTTGTGTGGCCTACCCAGCATCCGTGCAACCTCTCGGCTATCCACAACGGCCTTGCCGTTCATCATCGCGGCGGGCAGCAGCACCTGCACATCGGCGGGCGCGGGGGCGTTGGCCTTTTTCATGCGGCATCACCGCCCTTCAGCGTCTGCCGCAGATCGGCCACCATATCCTTCATCCGGCTCCACAGCCAGTTCAGGCTGTTCGCATAGTCGCTGCTGTCATACTCGCCTTTCTCCAGCGCAATGCCGTACACCTGCACAACATCCACGGCGTCAGGTCCCGCGCCTTGTCCACAGGCGGTTGGTGGCGTAGCGCACGGCGTCAATGTGGTGGTTGTCAGCGTCGGGGTAGCCGGGCAGCACCTGGCCGTCCTTGCCCACCTCGTACTCGTACTCGCCAAATTCCCGCGCTGTGTCGGGGCAACGCTTTGGGTCAATGCAGATGGCGGCCAGGCTTTGCAGCCACTTCATGCTCTGGTTCACGCTGCCGGGGCCTTTCACCGCCTCGCGGCAGGGCAGGCCCTCGGCGCGGTAGTCGCCGCAGCTCTTCGGCTCGGCGCTGTCGGCGGTCAGCGGGCCGCCCGTTTCGGTGCCAACGCCGCGCGCCAAAAGCAGGTGCGCGGTGTCGCGGTTGGCGGTGCGCCAGCGGGTCAGCTCGTCATAAATATATAAGGTACGCCGCGCCGCGTCGTACTGTACGCGGTTGTATGCCCAGGCGTCCGGGTACCAGCCCCAGTCCACGCCGTTCAGCGGGCGGTCAAAGCTGCGGATCGTTTTGCCATCAATGGGCTCCAGCACCAGGTTTTCAAACACCTGCGTGCCGTTGCCCACGGCCTCGCCCAAATACTCGTGGCGGTACTTGGTCGGCTGCGTTTCCTTAATGTACTCCGCCTGCGCCAAAAACTTCGGCCCCAGCCATTCGGCGGGGGCTTGCAGGTAGCTGCTGTGGTGTACAAACTTGCCGCGCCGCTCGGCCCGGGCGTAGCGGTTGGCCCAGTTGCGGCTGGCCGCGGGCGGGTTAAAGCTGATAAACGTCAGCCCGTACTCGCCGCCGCGCAAAGCGGATTGCTGCACGTTGCGCACGGCCTCTTCGCCGCCTTTGATCTGGTCGGCTTCCTCAAACCACACAATGCCAATGTACCCAAACGGCAGCTTGATGGATTTGATCTTCTGCGGGTCGTCCAGCCCGCGGAACAAAATGCGCTGCCCCGTGGGCAGGTACACGCATTGCAGCGGGCTTTGTGTGCAGCGGAACTTTTCACCCAGCCCCAGCTTGTCAATGGCCCACAAGATCTGGGCGTACACGCTGTCGCGCATGGTATCGGCCACCTGGCGCGTCACCAGCGCGTGGCAGTCGGGGTGGCGCAAAAGCTGCAAAACCACCTCAACGCTCACATAGCTGCTCTTTAAGCTCGCGCGCCCGCCCTTCTCCACCGCCTCGTCGATCTTGCCCGCGCGGATCAGGCGGTGCGTTTCGTAGAAAGCGGGGCCGATGACGCCTTTCAGGCTCACCGCCGCCCCGCTGTTTTTAGATGTCGTCAACGATCGTCACCTCATTGCCGCTGCCCGCCTGCGCCATGGTTTCGCGGTACAGCCGGATGGCGTCCAGGTCCCCGGCGCGGGCCTTTTCGGCCAGCGCCGCGTGGATGGCGCTCCATTCGTTTTGGTACTTTGCGGCCATGCCGTCCAGCAGCTTGCCAAAGTCCCACCGGCTCATCTTGCGGTACTGCGCCGCCAAAAGCGCCAGGTCTGCGGCGGGGTCATAGCGTTCCAGCTCGCTGGCCTTCTGGATGTCGGCCAGCAGCTCCCGCAGGCTTTTTTCCTTGGTTTTCATCTGTTTTTTCCCTCCGCCCCACAGCGCCCCAAATAAGCCCGTTTTGGGGGCCTTTCTCTCACGCGGGCAGTTTTCCGCCCTTCGTTCCTTAAACAAAATTAAACGTATTAAACGGGGCAATTAAACGGTGCTGGCGGCACACCCGCGTTTTGCGGGGTATGCTTCGCCATTTTCGGCCGTTTTCGCAGCCAAAATCCCGTTGCTTCTGTCCGCCGCGCCTGCGGGCCGGGGCGAACCGGCCGCCCCGCAGTCTGCGGTTTCCTGTATCGTAAAGGTCAGCGTAAATTCTTTTGCTTCCCCGCCAATGGGCAGGGCCACGACCGCCCGCCGGTCATGCCGGTCAACACGCACAATGCGGTCGCTCAGCTGCGCCAACGGCCCGTCCACAAAACCCAGCACACCGGGCATCACCTCGCGCGCGGTGCTGGGGCGTAGGTCTTGCCCCGCCAGCCAGCGGATGTTCACGGCTTCGGCCAGGCTCAGTGCCTCCGGCGTGCCGGGGCTTGCCCCCAGCCAGCGCATCACGCCGTCCTGCCCGCGTACCGTATAATAGATGGGCAGCGGGGCTTCGGTGTCCACAAACACATACCCCCGGAACAGGGTGTACGGCTCTTCCCGCCACGCGCCGCCGCGGCGGATCAGCCGCCGCTCCTGCGGCAGCAGGGTGGCAATGCGGCGGTCGGCCAGGCGGCGGCAAACCTCCGCTTCCTGCCCGGTCAGTACCTGCACAGCATAAAGGCTCATGGTGCAGCCTGCGCTTTCTTGTCTAGGTAAGCCGTAACCTGCTTGTACAGCTCCGGCTTCTCGGTTGCCATCGTGCGCCACAGCATGGTCTTCACGTCATCCGTGCCTGCTTCAAGGTCGGTCTTGTTCCGCAGCTCCACGCGCTTCTTGTAGGCGACCGCGCGGGTCAGGCCGCTGATCTGGTTCATCAGCTTGTCCACACTCACGGCGTTCCAGTCCTCTTCCTTCTTGGCGGTCAGCGCCGTCATAAGGTCCTGGCTCGCCACGCGCACCAGCGCCTCGGTCGTGTCAAGGTCGGGGTAGCGCTCCAGCTCGTCAAGCATATTTCTAAAGTTGGCCTGCGCGATCTGCAGCGTCTGCAAATTTTCGACGTATCCCTGCGCGTAGCGGCACACGCTCGAAACCGACAGGCTGTACCCGTGCTCCTGCAAATAGTCCACGATCTCGGTATAAGTAGCGCTGCCGTCAAGGATCATCTCCTCAACGGTAGCTTTCATTTCTGGCGGCAGCTTGTCGATCTTGCTGTGCTTGCGGTTGCCGCTGCTCTTGCCCCCGCGCTGAAACGGCCACGCCATCGTTACACCTCGATCATCGCGTCCTTGACATCCTTTTCAAGCACGCGCATTCCCTTGCCGGAAAGCTTTGCTTCCAATTCCGTCCAGTTGTGGTCCGCTAAATCCTCGCACCGCACATGATCCTTTACGGTGCGCAGCAGAATATACCCTTCCAAAGCCAGAAAGTCGAGGCAGGCGGCGTATTGTCCCTCGCCAATGCCGTCGTCCTTCAAAATGCGCTGAATGCTGCTCAGGTTGTGGTAGCTCGGCGCAAGCACGTTCAGCGTCCGCATGATCTTGCCGTTATTTTTGGCAAAGTCGCTTTGCTCCATTTCGGCAAGCAACTTTTCTTTCATGTCCATGTTACGAATTCTCCTTTTGCGACAACTGCTGTAAAAGCTGCATCTGCAGCTCGATCACACGGTCAATTTTCTGGTTTGCCGACTCGATTTTGCGGTCGGTCTTGGTGTTTTCGCGGTAAAAGTCCTCTTTGGTAAGGTAGTTTTCACTGATGCGGGAAATCTTCTCCCGCAGCTCGCCCACGTCCTTGTCGTGGGTCGTGCGCGGCGTGTAGGTTTCTTGGATTTTTCGGATCTGCGCCTCGTGGTTCGCTATCTTTGTGTCGAAGTCTTCTTTCGGCACAGCCGTGTCCAACTTCTTTTCGATTTTGTCAAAGCTGTGCTTTATCATGTAGCCAAGCGCGCCCGTCAAGCCGCCAAGCAGTAATACTGCCAACCACCAAGTCCCTGCGTCAAACTGCATTGCCGTACCCCTCAAAACAAAAATCGTGATGTGTTATGGTTTCTGCAACCATAATACATCACGATTCGTAAAGTCCGAAAGATAAAGCCCTTTCGCAAAATGATTTACTTGTCTGTGTTCTGTTCGTCCGGCGCGTCGAACAGGCTCATCTGTCCGTCCACAGGCTTCGCCCTCACCGCTGCCGCTTTGTCTTTTACGATAACGCGGATTTGCATTTCCGTCAAATGATATTTTTGCGCAAGCTCCCGAAAATTGTACCCGTCAAACTCGGCGACGATTGCCTTGTTGCGGGCGTAGCGCTCAAAGCGGTCGTTTTTCGGGATGTACACGTTCCCGCCGCCGTAGGTGTCGATCAGCCGCAGGAACGCCTCCGTGCCCACAATGCCGATCAGCTGTCGGTCGTCCTCGGTCAAACATTGCTCAAGCCATTCCGGCAGCTTTTCATCCATCCGCAGCACCCGCCTTTCGCTCCGCGTTTTTGACGTATCCCTTCAGCGCCTCGATCAGCTTGTTGCAGCTCTTGTAGTCCAGCCACGCGAACGGGTCATCGGCAAAAGCGTCCACGCCGGCCTCTTTCTTGATCGCCGCCCGCAAGCGGTCGCCGACCGCGACCGTGCTCGGGCTGGCGGCGGCCAGTCGGTACATCAGCGCCCAAACCTTGCGCTCCTGGCCCTCGCTCACGCCGCCCGGCTTTCGCTTGCGGTGGTTGGTTTTCTTTGGGCGGGGCGGCGGCGTGCCCTGCCGTGCTTCCAGTTCTCCAATCACCTTGCACGCCTCGCTGTAGCTCAGCTCCTTCACGCTGCTCTTGCCGGTCACGCCATATACAAGGTCGTGCAGCGCGTCCTCGCCGCCGCGGTTCACGATTCCAAGCGCCTGCCCGATGGCGTAGATCTTGCGGATCTGGTAGGTGCTGCATCCGCCCATCCCTGCCGCCTCCTTACAGCTCTTTCGCCTCGGCTTCGCTTACATCATAATAGAACTCATCGGTCTGGTTGATGTACGCGCCCAGCTTGCACAGCAGCTCCGCGGGTTCCCTGCGCAGTGCCTCACGGTCAAGGGTTTCGGTGCGCTTGATCAGGTTGTCCCGCCCCAGGGCTTTCAGCTGCGCGATCACATCCTCCACACGCCCCTTGGGCAGCACCAGTTTGCTGCTCAGCCGGTAGCCCACCACGCCGAAGTTCAGCGCGCGGCTCTTGCCCACCAGCTCGGCGCGGTGTCCGTCCACAAACGCTTTTACCTGGCCTTCCAGTTCCTTCACGCGGTTCTGCACGGGCAGGGCCGTGGTTGTGTAGGTATCCTTGGCGGCATCAATTTTTCGGTCGCGCTCCACTGCCAGTTCCGCCAGCGTGTGCCGGCATTCGCGGATGTCCCGCAGCGCTTTGTCGGTTTCCGCCCAGCTTGCCAGCACGGGCGCGGTTGTCACTTTCCGTCTTGCCATAGGTCATTCCTCCGTAATAAGCTGTATGTCTTGGTTGTTTTTCACAAGCTGCCGTCGCAGGGCGGCAAAACTTGGATAATACGGGCTGTAGGTATAGTAGGCGTAGTCTTCCTCGTTTTTGCCCATCGCCTTCAAAAACCACTTTTTCTTGTTTTCCGGGCAGTTTTTCTTGATCAGGCTGTGCTTCACGCAGTAACAGAACCGTCTGCGCTCCTCGCAATCTTCGACGAGCCATTTTCCGCGGAATGTGCCGTTCACATAAACAGCCAGCTTGCTTTTGTAAGGCGTCGCGTACTGCCGTTGGACGCTGATTTTGTATCCGTCCACCAACAGCGTAAGCCCGCCATACTTCCACAGGGCGCGCCGTTCGGCTTCCTGCCATTCGTCCTTTGTCATATTCGCTCCTTCCTCGCTCTGCATCGTTCAGGGCTTGCGACCTGCGCCCAATCGGGCGGCTGCATTAAGGCGGGGGCCTGCGCCCCCAAAGGGTTACGCGCCGTGCTGGTGTTCCATCACAATGGGCCGCTCCGGCAATTCGGCCCGTACCATGTTGCCGGCTGCCGCCTTGCGCTTGTGCTTGCCCTTGCGGGGGCGCTGCGGCAAATTTGCAAATTGCAGGCTCTCCACGGCATCGTCGTAGCCGTCCCGGTACCCCGTGTCGTATCGGTCGCGGAACATCGCGGGCGCTCTCTCCGGCTCCTCGTCGTCCGGCTGGCCGCCGTGCAAAAGTTCCCGCTCCAGCCTGCCGTCCTCAATGATCATCCGCGCAATAATGTACAGTCCCAGCACGCCCGCCCCCAGCGTTGCAAGCCCCTGTGTCCAGGTGCTGCCCGCGGCGATCGCGCCGAACAGCATCCCAAACGTCATGCCAAGCCCCGCCCCAAGGGCGGCGGCGTATCCTTCCCGTGTGCTCATGGTTTCCTCCTTAACTCAGTACGCCCACGCCCATGCTGGCGGCAATGCCGCGCAGGCCGTCCAGGCTGGTGTTTTCGTTGCGCACGGCGTTGGTGTACACGCTCATTGCGCCGCGTATGCCCCATTTGCTGCGGCAAACGCCGGTCATAAAGGCAAGCTCCTTGCCGTGGCTGCCGTCCGCCAGCGTCGGGAACAGCTTTTCCACATCCGCCAGCTTCACGTCGGCGGTGCTGTACCGGCGGCGGAACCGCACCCGGCTGAACTGCTGGGCAAACTGCGCTTCCTGCTTGCCCAGCATCCGGCTGTACACCTCACTGTTGCCGATCAGGCAGATGCCCGTTCCGCTTTCGCCGGTCAGGTCGTCGGGGTCGCTCAGGCTGCGCAGCTCCTCCAGCGCGTCAAAGCGCAGGTTCTGCGCCTCGTCAATAATGATCACCTTGTCCGTCCCCTTCAGCCTGTCATGGATGGCCATACTCAGCTCCAACCGGTTGCGGGTGGCGGGCAGTTTCAGGGCCGTGCCAAGCTGCCGCAGCATGGCGGTCAGCGTGCCGCCCACCGGGGTGCAGCGGATGTAAATGGCGTTGGCAGGGTTGTCCTGCACAAACCGCGCCGCGCCCCGCGTCTTGCCAATGCCCGCGTCCCCGTGCAGCACCACAATGCCGCGCTCCAGCTGGCAGTACTGGATGGCCTTGTATACATCCTCGCTCACGCTGGTGGGCACATACCCGGCACTCAGGTAGGGGGCCTTCTCGGCCTCGGCCTGCGCCGCCGCGCTGCGGGTGCGCAAAAACTCTTCGATCTTGCTTTCCACGGCTTCCACGTCGCCGGGGTACTTGCTGTTGCGGTACTGGCTCAGCGCCGTTGGGCTTACCCCGATCATGGCCGCCGCCTTGGACTGCGGCAGGCCGCTCTGCTCGCTCAGGTAAGCGTCCAGCTGTGCCTGAAGCGCCGCGTTATAGGTTTTCATCTTCAAAGCTCCCTTCCTGTTCATGCTGTTTTATCGCATTGGCCGTCATCCGGCCAAAGTCTACCAGATGTTCCGCGCCCACGGCTTGCAGCAGCGGTTCGCCCTCGTTTGCAAACTGCAGCTCCACAACGGGCGGCTTGGCGTTCTCCGGCGCGGTGATGCGCGCCTCAATGTTCTGCTGCGCCTTGGCCAGGCAAACGTCAAAGGCCTTGGCTTCGCCGTACACCTCTGTAATTTTCCCGGCCTGCGCTTCGGCGGCGTTTTTGACCAGCTTGGTATAGCCTCGCAGTTCGTGCATGGCGGCCTGGATGCTCTCGCGGTTTGCGCCGTATTCCAGCACCATATCGTCGCGGCAGGGCAGTTCGCAGATGAACCGGTCCTGCGGGTCATACGCCCGGATGGTGCGCAGGTCGTCGGGGTCGTAGCGGTAATACACCTTTTTGCCCTGGTACTGCATCGTGAACTCGTCCGTGTAGTAATCCAGCTTCGCGCCGTACAGGTTCGCGGTAATGCCGTTGCGCCCCACCTTCAGCGGGCGGCTGCTGCGCATTAGCATCAGGTTCAGGTCGGCGGGGGCAGCGATCCGCTTCCGGCTCAGGTTGTCCCGCCAGACCTGCAGCTTGGTTTTCCCGTGGTCGCGCTGCACCGGGCCGTTGTACTCGCTTTCGTTCATCAGGCCGTCCAGCAGCGTCTGCACGCTGGCGGTAAAATCGCTGTCAAGCACCACTTCACCGCCCTTTAACAGGTGTTTTAACTGCTCCGGCTTTTCCACCACCGTGCCGCCGCAGAATGTGTCAAACAATCGGCTGATCTGGTTTTTCACATCGCAAAAGCGCCGCTCAATGGTCTTGGCGCGGGCGTTGCGCACAATGGCGTTCGTCATTTTAATGCCCAGCCGCGTAAACACGGGCGGCGGCACAAATTTCTCGGTGTCATCCCAGCCCTGCCACTCGTTTTTGGTTTTGCGGGTGCGGTGGCCGGTGCCGCCAACGTCCTTGTTCAGGTATTCGCGGCCGTTATCCACATAGATGTTGTCCGGGATGCCGTACCGCAAAATGCCCCGCCGCAGGGCGGTCAGCACATTTTGGCTGCTGTTGGTGTCTGCCACATGGCAGCCCACAAAAATGCCGCTGCGCGCGTCCATAAAGGCGGTCAGGTACAGGCGGTGCGTCCCGCCGCCGTCGCCTTTGGTCACAACGTCAAAGGTGTGGGTGTCGGCGATCCAGTATTCATTGGACTGCATATTCTCGTATTCGCGCCGGATGTAGTGGCTGCATCGGTCATAAAATGCCTTCGGCCCTTCGCGCCCCATCACCTTCACGGGCTCCGGCACATCCGCCATAACATGGCGGTAAAAAGTCGTGTAGTCCGGCACCGGCAGTGCTTCCGGGCAATGCTGTTCCAAAAAGTAGATCGTCTGGTCGTAGCATTGCTTGATGGGGCTTTGCCGCTGGTCCAGGTAGTAGTACATAAAGGCGTCCCACGCCGCCGCCGGGATCTTGCAGTACCCCCGCCGCGCCTTGCCGCGCCCGTCCACCAGTCCGTCCAGGTCATCCTCCAGCACGGCCCGCTGCCGCGCGTACAAGATCTTCCGGGTGATATGTACCTCCGGGTGGTCCAGCCGGAACTGCGCCAGCCACGCTTCGTCCGCGGCGGCCTTGTCACGGTACCCGGCACGGTAGCCGCGCCAGTCCTGCACGGCCTGGGTCCAAAACGCGATCTCCCCGCGTTCCTCGGTGCTGTATTCCTCCAGCGGCTTGCTTGCCGCCGTTTTCCCGGCCCCGCCCTTGCGCGGGCGGCCCCTGCCGCGCTTCGCGTTCTGTGGTTCCGCCGCGCCCTCCGCCGTGCCCTCCTGCGCGTGCTGCGCCAGGTAGCGCTGCGGCAGCGTGGGGTCAAGGGCAGCCAGCCCGCTTAATGGGAACAGGTATTTGGGGCGGTTATTGCTGTTGACTGTTTTCTCACAAGGCAGTTTGTTTGAGGCTGCCAATCGTTTAACGTGGCGCAGCGAAATCCCTGTCAATTCAGCAACTTCAGATGTGCTTAACATCGCGTCCATACTCTCACCTTACTTTCGGCCTGCCATCATCGGTCACAGGCGGCCATCCCCGCAAGACCGCCATTCCCGGCGGTTTCGGCTATTCAAAGTGTCCGTCTGTGCTGTAATCCCACTGCAGCTCCACGCTGCCGTCA
This sequence comes from Subdoligranulum sp. APC924/74, assembly GCF_003324125.1. Taxonomy (NCBI): domain Bacteria; kingdom Bacillati; phylum Bacillota; class Clostridia; order Eubacteriales; family Oscillospiraceae; genus Subdoligranulum; species Subdoligranulum sp. APC924/74. The sequence goes on from NZ_PSQF01000009.1 coordinate 42,566, forward strand.
TGCAAGCGGTACAGCGCCGGGTGGTGGGCGGTGCAAACCCATCCGCTTGTCAAATTCTCCACGTGGGCGGTGTCTGCCGCCGCGTTGTACTGCCATACTTTATAATGGCTTCCCGCGTTGCGGTAGCTTTCGCCCGCTATCGGCGCGTCCGGCAGCCTGCGCACACCAGCATATCGGTCATTTCCCACGTCGGATCACCTTCTTCCTGGTGCCGTCATCAACCAGGTCATACAGCCGGTTGACGGCGGCGTCCGTCATAATCTCGGCAAAGTCCCAGTTGGGGGATGCCTCGCAGATCGTGGCTGCCAGCACTTCCACCAGCGCGTTCAGCGTGGCATAGCCGTCTCCACTCGCCGCCAATGTCACGATTCCGCTGTCTGACACCTTGATCTTAATCTTTGCCTTTGCCATCTCTTCGGCCTCCTTATCTCGGTTTAATTGCCTTTTAACGGCCCGTTTTGGGCCGGTTGAATTCCAATTCGCGGTAAAATCCTCCCGCCAGGCGGTCGTTGTCCCGTACCATCCCGCCGCGTCGGCCAGACTGTCATAGCGCAGGTCGGTTTGCTCTTCGATTGCATCCAGGATTTCTCGGTTCACGCCGTTTTGCCTTTCTTGCCGGGCGCATCAAACAATTCCTCCACCGGGCAGCCAAGCGCATCGGCGATGGCTTGGGCACGCAGGGAATGTGTTCTAAGGCTTTCTTTGGATTCGATCCGATAAATGGCCTTCTTATCCAGTCCGGCTTTCATTGCCAGTGCATATGCGCTAAGTCCCTGTTTCCGGCGGGCGGCCCGAATCTTTTCCGGGCAAGGCTTTATGTACATTTCGTTCACCTCGGTTATTCCCCATTTGTTCACTTTCTGCTATTATGCTTCCCCTTTCGGGGAATGTCAAGCCTTTTTTGTTGCCCATATGGGGATAATGTGCTATTATAAGTATATCTATCCAAAGGAGTGCATCACTATGGGCGTCGCTCAACGGTTAAAAGATCTTCGTGAGGCCGCAGGCCTTTCTCAAGCGGAATTGGCAAGGGAAACAGGGCTTACAAGGAAGTCCATCATAAACTACGAAAACGGCTATCGTGAGCCAAATTCCAAGGCAATGGCCGCTTTGGAGCGTTATTTCCATGTTAGTGGTGAATTTCTCCGTGGGGATCTCGACGCACAACGCTTTATGGATGGTGCCGATGAAATCAATTCATCTATTGATGGGTTGAACGATCTTGTTTTACGATTCAAGCAGGATGTGCTAATTGCAAATCAGGCGGTGCAGCGGGAGTCCATCAATTATATCCGTGATAGCTTGACTGTACTTCTTTGTGCAATGGAACAGGACGAATTTTGTGCCGAAGAAATATCTCGGTATGCAAAGATGCTTACAGTCTATGCGTCTCTTTCCGCCGAAGGCCAAAAAGAGATGCTGAAGCGGTTGGATGAGTATAAATGTTTTGACCTGTCAAAGCATCCTTCGGATTGATGATAGCTGATTTGGGTCTTTTTGTACTCAAAGCGATACAAAATATCGCTGAGCGTTATGTCCTATTGATTTCAACGCTTTAATGGGACATTGCCAATGGGACTCATGACAGATAGAAAAGCCAAAAACAGCGATTCATCGCAATAGGACATCTCAACAAAAACCAACGCGAAATGTCCCATTGAAAGTCAAAGGGCGGGGCGCGCCAGTCCGGTTTTCCCGGCATGGTGCGTCCCGCCCTTAAATTTTATTTAATTGTCCTTAAACGTCATAAAACCGCGCTTTTTTCGCTTTTTAATTTTCTTTTAACCGCTCCTTAAACGCCGCCCGCCGCTTTTTCGCCGTTCCAGCCGGCACGCGCTCAAACACCCCCAAAACCGCCCCAAAAATCTTGCAAGTTGCAAAAATCGCCGCTTTGCATTTTCTTCCCTTTAATCCCGTTTAATCTTCAAAAAATCCGCGCAAATTCGTCCCTTTCCCGCCTTTTTGCGCCTTTTCCCACCTCAATCCCCACCCCCTCCGCCTTAATCGTCCCTTTTCTGTTCTTCGTACAAGATTACAGCAGGCTCAGCACGGGGCCGTTCCAGTTGCTGACCCAGATGATGTAGCTTGTATCGATAAAGTCATTGCGGGAACGGGCATCCAGGGCACGCTCCACCAGATAGCCGTATCGGTAGTCGATTATCGCGTTGATGTGCTTGGCGTCCTCGGTGTCATCGTCGATCTGCGGCACTTCATAAAAATAGGTGTCCTCGATGCCGTAGGGGTCGGTGTAGGTAAAGCGCTCGCTGTACAGCGGGATAATGCGGGAATCATCCAGCCTCCGGCTGTTTTGCGGCTTGGCGGCGGCTTCGTCCTTCTGAACGGTCGGGGTCGTATCGTCGGACGACTCGACTGTCGGTTCCGTTATCGGGGCGGAAACCGACGGGGTGCCGGAAGATGCCGAGGCAGGCGGGGCATTGCTGCGCCCGCAGCCCGTTGTGATCAGCAGCAGGGCCGCCGCCGTCAGGGATAGCAGTTTTTTCATGGTCGGTTCACCTGCCTTTTCGTTGCGGGTAGTGTGTGTCAGCGATTGCCTTAGCCAAAGGTGACGCTGTTCAGAATGGTGTCGCCCTCGGTGCCGGGGTCGATGTCTACGCCGGAGATTCTAATGCTCAGCCAGCCGCCGGTGGGCATCTCGCCGTAGTATTCCGTCCACCACATACCGACGTTTTTGTAAGTGCGTCCGGCCATCTCCACGCCGCCGATGGTGCGCGGGGTAAGCTCCTCCACGTTTTCAAATTTGTCGTAATAGTAGTTGATCTTGTCCAGATCTCTTTGCAGCTCAAATAATATGCGCGGGTCTCCGGAGAAGATATTGCTGGGGTCATCGGTCGGGAACAGCTTAAAATCCCCAAAGCTGTTCGTGGCAGGCTTGTACCAGCCCTTGTCGGGGCAGGTCACGTTGAGCACCAGCGTATAGTCTGTGCCGAATGCCTCCAGCGTCTGGGTGTTCAGGCCTGCAGCCGACGGATAATCGGGATTTTCTGCAGGGGCGGAAGCGGGGGCCGGTTCGGCGGTGGCTTCCGGCTCCGGCTCTGCAGCAGGCTCCGATGCAGGTTCGGATGCAGGCTCGGATGCCGCGTCGGTCTTGGGCTCTGCCGGGGTCTCCGTCTGGGGTTCAACAGCCGGTTCGGCGGCCTGCGCTTTCAGGTCGGATAAACCGGAATTGACCTCTTTGGTCACATCCCCCTTGGAGCAACCGGCCAAAGCCATAAGCATCATGGCTGCCAATACGGCAGCGAGCGTTCGTTGTACTTTTTTCATAGCTGTCCTCCTTTTGGTCATAAAGTGTCCATCATAGCGCTCAGATAGGCAGGCGAGACGGAAGCGTAGACGAAATCATCGACAATATGGTCCTTTTTTGCCAGGCACACGGCGGTGGCCAGCTCGGGATATTCGGCCTCATCCACAAGCAGTACCGTTTTGCAGTGCGGGCATACATCCCGCAGGTCGTTTGCCAGCTGCAGTCTGTCCTGCAGGGTGCGCGGCGGATGCGGGCAGACCTCCAGCAGTAGGACATCCGCCCTGCAGGAGCGGCATAGCTTTACAATATCCTTTGTCTTAGGACCAGCGCTTTGCACCTGGAAGTCCGGTCTGCCGTGTTTCAGTGCCATTGTCAATGCGCTCGTCATCACAGAGTATTGCGCGTCCAAAACGATCCTCCGCACGGCGTAGCCCTCCTTTCCTGCAAAGAATATGATTTGTCAACTTCATCATATAGGAATCGGACGATTTCTGCCCCCACCATTTGGATAGTTTTTTGGACTTTTTTCTGCTTTTTTAGCACTATTGCAAAAAAGTGCAGATTGCGTCATAATGATACTGGAAAGAAACAGACGGATGATCTACCCTTTGGAAAGGACAGGCACTATGACAAAGGTACGGCTTGGCAATCTGTGTTTGGCCGCTGCGGTTGCAGGGGTGATTCTCTGCGCTGTCCTGATGCGGGCGTTTTATATGCCGTATTCCGGCTTTTGGCGCACGGTGCTGTATAATATTCTGATCTTTTCCTGGGCAGTATCGGTCTGGTGGCGTATCCTGCACACACAGACCCGCCGCTGCCTGCTGGGTGCTGCCGCCCTGATGCTGTTCTGGCTGGATATCCGCCTGATCCGCTATGACTTTGCCCAGACGCCGGAGATGCTGCGGCGATTGTGGTATGCGTACTATATCCCGATGCTGCTGATCCCGACCCTTGCACTTTATACGCTTTTCTTTTTGGATTGGGGGCAGTCCTCCCCGCTGTACAAGTACCGGTACGTGATTTTTGTATTCCCTGTGGTACTGTTCAGCCTGGTGCTGACAAACGACTGTCATCAGCTTGTGTTTGCGTTCCCACCCGGGCAGGAGGTACTGGGCAGCCCCGATTACACCTATCGGTTCGTATATTACCTCTGTCTGCTGTGGATATTTTCCTGTGCCGTGTTCACGGTGGTGTACCTTGTACGGCGCTGCCGTATTCCGCATACAAAGCGCATCCTCTGGCTGCCGCTTGTGCCGATTTTTTTTGCCACCCTCTATGCTTTACTGTACAAGCATATTTTAAATGTGCCGTGGATGCATGCAGTCGCCGGTGATATGACCGTGGTGCAATGCCTGACCTTTACAGCGTCCTTTGAGGCGTGCATCCGTTGCGGGCTTATCCAATCCAATATGGGGTATGCCACGCTGTTTGAGGTATCTATGGCCAAGGGTCTGATCACGGACCGGGCGTTTGTGCCTGTGCAATGCTCCATGCAGGCAGCGCCGCTCCATGAGGAGCAGCTGCGTCAGGCGCTCACCGGCAGTGTCCAGTTGGATGCAACGACCCAGCTTCACGGCCACCCGATCCGGAAAGGGTATATCTTCTGGCAGGAGGACATCACCGAACTGGTGGCTCTGCTGGAGGAGCTGCGTCTCACGCAGGAGGATTTGCATGACATCGGGGACGTCATACAGGCGGAAACAGCCCAAAAGGCACAATGGCTGAAGCTGAGCGAGCAGAACCGGCTGTATGACAAAATTGAGACCGTCACGGCCCGCCAGCTGGCACGGATACAGGAATATCTGATCGCGCTCAAGGCCACGGACGATATCGATACCGCCCGGCGGCTGCTGAAGCACATCGTCATTTTGGGAACCTATATCAAGCGGCGCAGCAACCTTGTTTTTGTCTGCGACAAGGCGGAGGACATCGACACCACGGAGCTGCGGCTGAGCCTGTTTGAATCGGCCGAGAGCCTACGCCTGAGTGATATACGCTGCGCCGTACAGATTGCCGACACAGCAAAGATTTCCCCTGCATCCGCCGTGGCAATCTATGACGCCTTTGAAGCCATCATAGAAGCGACCCTGCCGGGATTGCAGGAGATCCTTTTCTGCGCCGAGCATACGGCGCAGGGCTGGGGGCTGCGCTGCAGCGTTCAATGCACCGACGCGCCCGCTGCGCTGCCCGGCCTGCCGCAGATGCAGCTTGAACGGGATGATGACGGGCTTTTGTATTTCTCGATGTTTCCGGCAGAAGGAGGCGGCCTATGATTCCCCGAATCTCCCGCAACGCCGTCAAGGAAGGCTTTGACACGCTGCCGGCGGCCATCTGCTACTTTGACCGCAATGGTCTGCTGCGTCTGATCAATCACAGGATGCAGGAAATCGCCGCAGTCCTCTGTGGCCGGGATCTGCAGACCCTTACGGATCTGGAGCAGGCGCTGCGCAGTCCCGGCGGCGGTGTGCGGCTACGCGATGAGGCCGCCCGCATCTATGAATTCCCGGACGGAACGGTATATCATTTCACGGTGCGCCCTGTTCAGGACAAATACGGTATACCGTACACCGAGGTGATGGCCACCGATGTCACCCAGCTGGCTACATTGCATGCTGCACTGCAGCAGGAAAACGAGCGCCTTGCCGATGCGAACCGCCGCGCAAAGCGCTTATATGACAATATGCCCGACATTGTGCGGGAGGAAGAAATCCTGAAAATGAAGATGCGGGTGCATGACGACATCGGCCATACCCTGCTTGCCGCACGGCGCGCACTGCGGCATGAGCATGACCTCGCCCGGCTCAGGAGCGAAGCTGCGAAGTGGGAAAGCTCCATCTCCCTGCTATGCCGCGCCCGGCAGGAGAATGCTGCAGAGGACCCGCTGAGCTATATGCAAAGGCGGGCGGCTGTTCTGGGTGCAGCCGTACAGCTGCGCGGTGCGTACCCTGCGGCACGCGCCACCCGCGAGCTCTACGCACTGATCCTGCGGGAGTGTACCTCCAACGGTGTGCGGCATGCGGGCGCCACGGAATTGTACGCCGATTCCGAGCATCGGCCACAGGCATGGCACCTTTGCATCACGAACAACGGCGCACCACCCAAGGCGGAGATAAAGGAAGGCGGCGGGCTTTCCTCGCTCCGCCGCCGTATTGAAAAAGCAGGGGGTACAGTAACCGTACATTCCCTGCCTGTATTTGTTCTGGAAGTCACCCTGCCCGATAAGGAGAGCACTAATGATACGCGTTATGATCGTTGAGGACCAAAAGCTGGTACGGAGCCTGCTTGAAAGCTATATTCAGAACGAGGACGGGTATCAGCTTGCTGTGTCTATCCCCGGCGCTGCAGAGGCTCCAATCCTGTGCGATACCGAGGACATCGACCTTGTGCTGATGGATGTGCAGACAGAACACCGCGAAAACGGCCTGGCCGCCGCCAAAAAGATACGAGAAGCACACCCGGAAATCAAGATCGTGGTGGCGACCTCGCTTATTGACACACAGGTCTTGGCACGCGCAAAAGCCGTGGGCGCGGACAGCCTGTGGTATAAGGACGGCGATGAAGGGACCCTGATGCAGGTCGTGCGCCGCACGATGGCGGGGGAGCATATCTTCCCCGATGCACCGCCCAGCGTGGAGATCGGCACTGCCATGAGCGCCGAGTTCACCAAAGGAGAGATGAAGGTCCTGCGCTGTCTTGTGCGCGGGCTGTCCTATAACGAGATTGCAAAAGAACTCGGCATCGAGCCATCCACCGTGAAGTACCACGTCATCAATATGCTGCAAAAGACGAACCTGGAGAATAAACTTCAGCTTGCCATCGCCGCCACCGAAGCCAAATTGGTGGTGGAGTTGGCAGAGGAGTAATTTGTAGTATATAAGGCAATACCGCACAATTCCCGCCTAACGGCTTAAGCACCGCTCCGGCGGCTGCGGCACGGCATCTGCGTTGCCAAAATGCTCGATAATGTCGGGTTGCGGTACCCGCATCGTGCTTCGGGGGCAAAAGCCCCTCGCACTCTGCGACCGCTGCCCCTGCTTCGGTTCGCTGTTTCCGCCACTGGCGGCGCTCACCTTTGCAGCATCCAGTATTATCTGCGCTTTTGGCTTAGCAGCTGCCGCACCTCGCTCGCCGTATCGACACTTAGAATTATGCGGTATTGCCATAAAAATAGTAGGCAGACCATGAACCGTTATTCCATAGCAAACGGTGCGTAAAAAGTAAAGTGCCCGCGGGCTAAGGAACGCCGCACTGTGGCGTTCCTTACGGCACCTGCGTGCCGCCGCCCTGTTCGAGTATCTCCGACGCTGCACCAGATCGTGCCTTCTTAAAATAGAGCAACAAAAAAACGCCCTACACTTTCGTGTAAGGCATTCTTTGGTGCACCATCAGTGGGCGCGTCAAGAATTCAGTCTGCTCCGCTTGTCGGCCTGTAAGGCCTCCATTTTGCTTCGCAAAACCGCTCGTGCGGTTGTACGCCGCGCGCGGCGTACATTGTTCGCTCCCCGCTTTCGCTCACGCTCAATCATGGCCCCTGCCCACAAACCCGCAACCATTTTTAGCGACCAGTCCCCGCGAGACGAACACGAGCGCTTGCGCGAAGTGCGAGTCCGTCCCAAAGGGAATGGTGCAACAAAAAAGCCGCAACATTCGTTGCGGCTTTTTCTGGTGCACCATCGGGGACTCTCCCGCGCTCTAAAACCGCCCCACTGGGGCGTTTTTGCCCGCCGGACCGGCGGCGGGCCCGAGCTGTTCTCGTCACCCAATGGTGCACCAGATTGAACCTTCTTTGAAAGATTGCAATAAAAAACGCGCTGCAATTTCTTGCAACGCGTACTTTGGTGCACCATCAGTGGGCGCGTTAAGAATTCAGTCCTGCGGACTGAATTTAGCGACCAGTCCCCGCGAGACGAACACGAGCGCTTGCGCGAAGTGTGAGTCCGTCCCGGAGGGAATGGTGCGACAAAAAAGCCGCAACATTCGTTGCGGCTTTTCTTGGTGCACCATGTGGGAGCAAACCCGAACACTTTTGTTTATCCGGGCGGCATCGGCATCACACGGCTGCTCACCCGGAAGTGATGCTGTTGTTCCTCCGCGCGAGGATAAAAGAGGGGTGTTGAAATATCAAGGGGCTTTTGCGGCATATCCTCGCTCTACAAACTGGGCTGCGGTATTCCACAGTCCCCTTGACATTTCCCCATCCCTCTTTTTTGGGCTAATCGCGGAACAACCCACAATTCCTTATTCCAAGTAGAATAACAAATCCATCGTTGTATCTTTCAACGGCACTCATCTCGTTTTGCTTATGGTCATTGCATCTTGAAGCATTTTAAGTAGTTCTTCCCTGTGTCGGTTTGTCGCGGGAACAATGGCGACTCCTTTTTTCAGAACCTTCACTTCTTCATCATATAAGCCGTATTTATGTAAGAGTTTCGCAGTTTCTTTATATAGTGCAGGCGCATCAAATTTCTTTTCTATCGCAACGTAAAATTGGTAAAGTGCCTCCTTATCATTTCCAATAGTGCAGTAATCAAGCCCCTTTGATTCCTCGAAAAATCCATCTCCCTCTGTGTTTGCAGCCGCTATTATATTCTTTCTGTTCTCTCGCAGAAACATTTTAAGTTCCTCGCCTTTATTTTCCTTCTCACTCGGCACTTCTTGAGTTGTTCTAAGATTTTGTGTTGTTCCTTGAGACCCCGCCATATTTACTCCAAATCGTTGCCTTTCGATTTCACCTACTATTGTTTCCCACTCCTTCTGTCTTCCCTCTGCCGCAATAATTTTATTCATTTCCCATACCGTAAAAGGTTCTCCAAAAGTGGAATCATCCGTTGTCTTATGCCGATGATTGTGCATATAAGGCACATATGCATTCTCTTTCAATTCCTCTATGCCTTTTTCGGTTAAAGTATATTTTTGTAAAGCCACGTTGTTTGGCAAGTCTTCTTCCGCAATGTCACTTTTTATTCGTTCGATAAGTTCACCCTTTTTTCCCGTAGTAGAAAGGCAATGAGCCCGAAGAATTTCTCTTAACTCGTTCACATTCAGATTCATTAACAAATTGCCTTTTCGTTCCCATTTTATAAATTCACGACTTCTCAATGAATCAAGTAAACTTCCTACATCACGCACTCCATAATCAAACCACCAAAAGCCCGGGTACCCATTAGAAGGTTTAGGGTACTTTCCATATTTGCAATATTCCAGCAATAAAATTTCTGGAACATACAATCCATTTTTAGACGGGTATGTCACCGTTTTTCTTTCATTAAAAGGAATCACTTTCTTTTCGAACTGTGTTCCTTCGTGAACTACGAGGGTATAATAACTATCCTGCTGATAATATGGCCTTTCCTCTATCGCAACGCTCGATGAATCCGCATAGTATCGCTTTTGTGTCGCAGTTGAATTTCGCACGGGTGGTTTTGTTTTAGTTTTGTCGCCCTTAAAAAGTCCATCTATAAAATTCAGCAGTGCCATTATATCGTTCCCCTTTATCTCAACAATTTTTTCGGGTCAATACCGTTTCTTTGAAGACTTTGAATTGTTTCCCACAGTTCCTTATATCTATGCACATCTTCGCTCGTCATAAAGACAATATACGTCTTCGAGCCTGTATATAAAGTCACTGCGTCAGCATTCAATTTCATATCAATAATTTTGTCTGCCTTTAAATTAAATCCGCCTTTTTGGGAAATCGCAATGAATCTCTTGTCTGTAACAAAGAATCGGCAGGGGGTCTTTTCCCAATATGTTTCACGTGTTGGTGTTACATGGACGTTAGAACTTCCCACCGATAATCCTTTTGCAATACGGATTCTACTGCTTATCCCAGAAGATTTATATCCCGTTGTATGTGTTTTTTCCTTTCCTATTGAAGCATCAGACATAAAGAGGCACACTTCATCATCATTCAATGCAATTCCAGGATTAGCAGGCACCATTTTTTTGAATTTTTCTTTTGGGCTCAAGCTAACAGATTCAGAATTATTTTTTTGCTCATTCTTACGAAATCTTGAAAAAATTCCCATAAAAATTCTCCTTTGTAAATCTGAACGTATCTGCAATATTTTTATAATAGCATAAATTTCTATGTCCTTCAACAATCGTTCGCCAAAATTAAAAGGCAGGCGCTAAAAACGTCTGCCTTTTATATTACCACTTTGAAATTGTATCGTCATTAAAATAGTACGCCTGAAACACCGTGCCGTCTTCCATAATGAAGCGCCCCTGTGCATCGTGCGGAATCTGCTCGGCTGCACGTCCGTCCCCGATGATGATGGTAGACAGCGTAGTGTCTGCGCGGCCACAAATGCGAATGTTCATGTTGTTCTTAATCTGCCCCGGCAGAATATTAGCGTCCGGGCGCTGGGTCGCAAGAATCAGATGGATTCCAAAGGCACGCCCCTGACGGGCAATCAGCGCAAGTCGTGCTTCAATTTGTGCCAGCAGTTCCTTACGCGCTTTATCCGCACCCGTCTTGTCAAGCAGTTCTGCCACCTCGTCACAAGCAAAGACAATACGCTGCATATAGTCTCCGGACTTTTCGCGGTACTCGATAATGTTTGCGGCATCAACTTTTTTGAAAAGCCGTTTGCGTTCTTCCAAGGTATCTGCCAAGTGGTTCAGGAGTACAAGGAGTTTCGTTTCTTCCGTAATAATGTAGGCAAACTCCTGCCAAACATAAGAAAAGTCAACACCGCCCTTGAAGTCAGCCACATATACAACATCTGCCTGTTGAATTGCCTGCCAGAGCAAGCACTGCACCAATACGCTCTTGCCGCTTCCCGTGTTGCCGCCAATCAGAATATGCGGGGTCTTGTCGATATCAATAATCACATCCCCCGTCAGGCCACGCCCAAGAATCAGCTTGTTGTCCTCATTGCGCAGAATATAGCGTTCATGCCATTCGATGGTATCAAAAACGTGTTCAGGCGGAACGCAACACAGGCTCACCGTTCGGCGGTCATTACCCTCTTTAACGCTGGCTATCAACATATTAAGGGCACTTTCAAGTTCAAGCTGTTTGTCTGCCCATACGGACGTGGGAAAGCCCATGCAGTGATACGTCAGTATAACGGCATTGCCGCACTTTTCTTTTTGCACCAAGTAAGGGGCTTCTCCCGCGCTGTTCGTGAATCCAATGCGGGCAAAATTGTGCTGCATTTCCAATGCTCCCGGCACATAGCCAACGGCGGCAGCGCTAACGGCAGCCCAACACAAATAGGTAAATGCCGCCGGTACAAGCATAAGGCCCGCAAGCGAAGCGGGCAGATGGTACGGCCAGTAGATTGCCGCGCACAGTGCCGCCCCCAGCAGCAGGAGCACAAGCAAGGCATGGCGCTTGCGGGGAGACACGACTGCACTGTGCAGCCCCGCCTTTACGGTATTGCAGAAGTTGTGCAGGTTGGTACGAGCACTCAATTCATTGTTGTTCAGATTCGTCATGGTCGTTCTCCTTTTTCGGTTCGACGTGTGGGGGAAGAAGATAACGCTGCTCCCAATCCCCCGATGTAGGATTCAGCACATAATCGGTTCCAAAGTCGGCAAGGTCAAGATAGCGGCGGGAATGTGTAAAATAGCTTATCAATATATTAGGATTATATCCTTTTCCACATTTGCACATTTCCGCAAAGCGTAGCGGAGAAATGATGATGATGTTGGTATAGCAGGCAACAGCATCCGAAAAGCGCGCGGGCAAGGTGCAGTAGTTACCACTCAAAAGACGGCGAATCTCGAACCAAGGGAATTGGCCTACATACTCAGTCAGCACAACCGTCTTTTCTGCGCAGTAGCTATCCCAAGGGTGTGTGTAATCACTTACAACGTATGTATCCGGTGTATGCGCAAACAACTTGTAGGCTTCTTAAGGTGGGAAATTGGCTTCCACATAAATGCAATTTAGGTCACGATAAATCGGGCGGTACTTCTGGCTCATAATTGCAAATCGAATCTTGCGGAGTTCTGCCGAACGATTCCACACGGTTGGAAACTTCGTCAGAATTTCCGCATCATTTTTCCCCTCGCGGATAGCTTGCAGCACATCTTCGCTCAATGTCTTTGACGATTGGCTGTCAGCAGATTTCCGTCTTCCGTCTGGAATGATGCCCCATTCCCAAAAGTTAGCTTCATCATCTGGCAGCTTCTCGCCGAACTTTTCAGGATACTTTTTATACCATGCACCAGTAGGGTCTTTTATCAAGTACTGCCTGACCGATAAAATATTTGCCTTGCAATCTTGCAGCGCTGCCATCGGGAACAATTTGTGCAGATGGCCGCCCAGTTCTTGTGACGGAAAGTATGCCGCAATATGTCCATGTGGTGTGTGTTTGTCATTTTCATCGACAGTCAGGCTTTGTTCCATAACACTTGCTACATAGGTAACGCGCCCTGTTTTAATGTCCTCTTTGAATCGTTCAAGAATTCCCGACTGTTCAAGAGATATTCCATGGTTCTGTGGGTTATTGATTGTAATCAGCCACAGACGCGCTTTCGTGCCTAAAATAGAAGTTTTTCGTTTTCCTTTTACACTTTCTGACGTAACGACTTCTGTTTCATTAGCCTTGCCATCAAAGTCTGCTGCTTTTGCCATTGCCATCACCACCTTTTGTATCTCAACGACTTGCTTCTATCTCAACAACTTGTCGTTTTCATTGAGATACTTTTATCATCTGTGCTACGTCTTATTTCTGCACTATCTCAATGTCTCATTGTCGCTCTAAGGTAATATTCCCCGCCCGTCCGGCGTGGGCCCGTTCGAGCGACCCAGAGGGCAAAAAGTAAGGCGGCGGCAGGGTGAGACGCTTTAGGGCATCCCGCCCTTGCCACCGCCCAGCGATTAACCACCGATAACGGTTACACCCTCGGCCATTGCTTTAAGGTTGACGGCATCAATGCCGCGCTGACCTTTTACGAAACTGGGATAAATGCCAAGCTGAATGTTGGTAAACTTTACCAGATGGTCATAGGCATCTTCACCCAGCAGCTGCTTGCCCGGAATCTTAACATCAAGGCGTTCACCCTGAAAGCCGGAACAAGTCACCGTGTAAGTGTAGCCCAGAACGGTGTCGGTGCGATTGCCGTTAATGTACTCGTTGTAAGGGCGAATACCGCACAGGCGAAGACGCTCACCGAGGGTCGCAGGCGATACAATCACCTGCTTGATGGTCGCATTGTTCAAACGCATATTGTTTTTCCTCCTTTCTGGCCGCTGCATCACAATCCGAAGACTGCTTGCGTTGGTCGTCTATGTACGCCGCAATATCGCGATACATCAGGCAGGCAATACGGTCAATATCAAATTTTGACATCTTGAAGTCCATACTGCCCTCTTGACATTAGCGGAGTTGTAGCGTATCATAGTGATACATTCAGTGCATTTCGTTTGGTTGTATCACTATGATTAGTATAGCAGCATTTACTTATGTCCGCGATAGCTAAACCATACGCGCCAATTTGCGCACAGTCGGTTGTCGCACATTTGGGAGGAATTATGAACATTACATTTTGTGATGGAATGCTTCTACAAGTAGCCTTACATGACAACAAGGCTACCGTCATTTCAAAACAAGAAATCGGAACAGAAACCATAGATTTTTATAATTACTTTGCAAAATATCGCTTGTCCCCTAAAGAGCAACTTTTGACGTTGTCAAATTGCCCAGATAAAGAAGCTATTGAAATCATTTCCGGGCAGCCACTTGTAAATCAATTCTTTTTAGATTGCATTAACAGCCGCACCGCTATTTACCCGCAAAGTAAACAGTCTGCCACCGAAGAAGCCTTGACCTATACCCGCAATCTTGTTCAGTATGCTTTTTCTGATTTAGACGCAGCTTTTTCCGAGCGCCCCGGTACTGACGATACCAGCACACAGCGTTTTGATAAAACGGTTTATCTGTTCACGCATGAGGAACTTGAAGACGGTCAAACCGTTTTCAAGCCCAACCAATTTACAACTTCCTTTGTCCTGCTGGATAATAAAATCGTTCTGGTGTACACGGTAAAATCCTTATACGAATATCTCGCTCTTGATTTTTACCACATTTATTTTTCATCGGATTCTGTCAAACAAGTTGCTGTCTGTCCCTGCTGCAAAAGAGCTTTTCGCATGAGCCAGCGCAACAACCTTTATTGCAGTAAATCGTGCAAGGATAAACACATCAAAGCCAATAACAAAAAAAGCCCCTACTATTCTAAATATCGCTACTTGCAGCAGTACCATAATAGGCAACTTAACGAACTGCGCTCTCAAATGACAGATTCATCACCACAAGTGCAAAAGTTACAGGGTATTTATGATACTTGGAACGAATGGGCGCACTCGGAATATGAGCAGGCAACCAAAACCTACAATCTTATACAACAAGAAAAGTTCAAGTTCTTTATCAATGTGAACGCCTACCGCCAAGCGCAGGCAAATAATAGCTTTCCAGATTTTGAAACGGAATCCACCGAAGAATTTGGAGAACGCCTAAAAGCAAAATGGCAAGAACTCAAAAGAGGTGCAAAATGACAATGGAATCCAAACGTGCCGTTATCTATGCCCGATATTCGAGCAGCCGTCAGCGAGAAGAAAGTATTGAACGCCAGATTGAAATTTGCAATGACTATGCTACCGCACACAATATGCTCGTAATCGGCTCCTATGTAGACCGAAAGAAAACCGGAAAAACTGATACCCGGCCCGACTTCCAGCGAATGATTTACGAAAGCAGCAAGCATTTATTTGACATTGTTCTGGTCTGGCGTTATGACCGCTTTGCCAGAAACTTAGATGACCACGGCGCATATGAACGGCTGCTCCACCAAAACAGCGTTGACCTAATTTCGGCAACCGAAGAAATCCCCGAAGGAAGTCACAGCGCCATCATCAAAGCCGTTATCCTCGGCGGTAATGAATCCTACTCTGTCGAACTGGCAGCAAAAGTATCAGACGGAATGCACCGCGCAGCTATGCAGGGGCAGACTTCCGGCGGGCCGCGTGTTTTCGGTTATCGCGTTGTAGATAAACACTACGTTCTCGATGAGGGCGAAGCACAGGTTATCCGCCAAATCTTCACATGGTACGACCAAGGGAAATCCATGACGGAAATCGTAAATCAACTCAACGCGCAGGGCGCTGTCAATGCCGCCGGAAAGCCATTCATCATTTCAGTAATGCGCCGCATACTGACTAATAAAATGTATATCGGTATCCGTCTATACAAAGGGGAAGACATCGGCATTCGCGTCCCGGCTATCATTGACAAGGAACTTTTTGACCGCGTACAAATCCAAGTTGGAAAGAACAAATGCGCCCCCGCAAGAAACAAACCGCTAAACGACCAGTATCTACTTACGACCAAACTGTTCTGCGCGCAATGTGGCAGCACTATGTCCGGCATTTCCGGCATATCTAAAAACGGCAGCAAGTACCAATATTATTCCTGCACCAACCGTTCCAACAAAAAGGGCTGTACAAAGCGCTACATCGGCAAAGAAGTCCTTGAAACCGCTGTTGTCGATACCGTTAAAAAGGTACTGCTGGCAAACAATATCCCCGAACTGGCGAAAGCCGTTGTCAAATGCTGCAACGATGCGCAGGATAACGGCAACTTGCTGAAACTTGAAAGCGAACTGCGCGAAGTGAACAAAGGCATCAATAATCTGCTTGACCTCATTGAAGCCGGGCGCAACTCGCAGGCAATGGCAGACCGCCTTGAACAGCGTGAACAGCAAAAGAAACTGTTGGAGCAAAACATCGCAAAAGAAAAAGTCCTCCATCGGATACCGACAGAGGACGAAGTAATTTTCTTTTTCAACAACTTTATTCAGGGCAACATTGATAGTCTGGAATACAACCGTTATCTGATTGACATTCTGGTAAACAGTATCTATCTTTCTGATGAAGAAGACGGCACACAAAAAATGACCGTCCTGCTAAATACGCAGAACGGTCAAGAAACTGTTACATTAAACGACCTTACACAGTGTTCGTCTAATGTTCATATGGTGCACCATCGGGGACTCGAACCCAGGACCCACTGATTAAGAGTCAGTTGCTCTACCAACTGAGCTAATGGTGCTTAATAAAGCAAACCCACGAACCGGGCTTTCCGCTCGGCCCGTGGGCTGCTTGCTTTTTAAGAGAAGCCGGCATCTACCTATTTTCACAGGCCGTTTCCAGCCAACTATCTTCGGCACAAGTGAGCTTAACTTCTG